>NZ_JBSFJW010000031.1:0-117530 GCF_053598255.1 Streptomyces sp. NPDC001157 | reverse complement strand
CGACCTGCTGATGGAACTCGAAGACTCACCCAGCGGCAGCGAGTATGTCCGGGGGTGGGATCCCCACTGGTGGAACCGGTACCCCGGCTGGTGACATTGGTCGTTTTCCCAGGCACCCGGACGCTGTAGTTCCTCAGCGAAGTCACTTGCCGGGCGCATCGGCCGAGGGGGCGCTACCGCCGGGCGGTACGCGAACACCGGTCGTTGCGCGTCCTCCGCGCAGGGGAGAACGTCCACCTCACCCACTGGCCGGACTCTCGGTCGATGTGAGATGAGACCGGCTGTGATCGGCTCAGACGGTCCTGCCCCTGAGGCGGACACGGATCCGCGCCCCGGCGGTCGGCCGACCGATCACCGCGCTCGCCTCCGCCCATCGCGGTGGAGGCGAACACGCCAGTGCCACTCCTGTTGCCGGGAGCGCCTCAGCACCAGTGCGCTTCTGTCAGGAGCCATGTCGGTTTCGGGAACACCGATCAGGTATCCCTTGCTCCCAGTATCAGCAGCCGGCCTCCGGCCGCACGGGCCATCTCCACAACCGTGGACGTACTGGATGGGAGCCAGTTCTTGCGGACGCGGACATATCCCGCGTCCAGGTCGACGTCTTCCCACAACGGGTCCACCGACCGATCTCCCCTTCGATGGAAACTTCGAGCCGGACACGGGCCGGGAAGCAGCCGCCGCTTCTACAGCTCGGAACTCAACGCATTCCGGGCATGAGTGAGGAACCTCGTATGGGCGGCCTGATACGCCTGGCTGGGATCGGGCAACGCAACGACAATGGCCTCGGCTGCCGCAATGACCTCCTCAGGCCCTTCCAGGCGCAGAACGTTCAGCGCTTCATCGACTGCGACGAGAGCGGAATCACGGCCTTCCCGCAAGACGGTCGAGGTGGGCGCCGCCGCCCACGCCATGACCGCCTGACGAGCCTGATCGGTCCGGCCGAGGAAGCCCACGTAGGCGTTTCGGCGCACCCCTCGTTGCGCGGCGGCGGCTTCTGCGCGCAAGGTCCCGCGCATCACATCCAGTTGAGCCTCGGCCTGCTTCAGCACCGAGTTCCAGGCGACATCGGCCTGCCGCAAGGCCGCGTTCCAGGCCGCGTCCGCCTGCCTTTGCGCCGCCTCCCTGGCGGCGTCAGCCTGCCGACGAGCAGCGAGAACTCCGAAGTACCCGGTGACCGCACTGCCGGCCAGGGCAGCGGCGGCTGCCACAAGAGCCGTCATCCAGTCCCCCACGGTTCTTACGTCCCCGTTCGGATCGTGCTCGACACCCTTGACGTCAACCGGCATAGCCGCCATGAGATCTGGGGATTAGATCGGGGCGTCTTTCCGCGAGGAGGTCGGTTTGGTGGCTCAGCCGGATCCGCCGGATGGCATGGCGTCCAGGAATTCATCGGAGTTACCGGAGGCGCCATACCTGCGCCGCAAGGAGCGGGAGAAAAGGCGTGTGGGCCGAGCGATACGTGAGTACACCGATCCGTTCGCCCTGGAGGTGCACCGGTCGATCGACATCCCGCAGACCCACCTCCGCGTCACCTTGCCGGCACTGACGGCATACGCGCCACGTGATCACGACCGGAAACTGCGACGTATCGTGGACGAGGCAAACGCCGGCACAAGTCGTATTGCGATGCTCGTCGGTGGATCCTCCACCGGAAAGACCCGGGCGTGTTGGGAAGCGGTCCAACTCCTCCCGGGCAACTGGCGCTTGTGGCATCCAATCGATCCAAGCCGCCCCGAAGCAGCTCTGGCCGGCCTGAGATGGGTTCGCCCGTACACGGTGATATGGCTCAACGAGGTCCAGTACTACCTGCTGACCTCCACGAGCGACCTCGGCGAACGAATCGCTGCCGGCCTGCGCGAACTGCTGCGCGAACCGCGCCGCGCACCAGTACTCGTACTGGGAACGATCTGGCCGGAGTACTGGGCCAGGGTCGCCACGACTCCGCCGCCGGGCGAGCCCGACCCCCATGCACAGGCCCGCGCGCTGTGCGAGGGCAACGAGCTGCCCGTGCCTTCGTCCTTCGCAGGCGGGGAGCTGGCCGTCGTGCGGGAGACCTCAGAGAGCGATCCACGGCTGGCCTCCGCCGTCCAGTACGCACAGCATGGCCAGATCACCCAATACCTTGCCGGCGGTCCCGCTCTCCTACGGCGCTACTGGACAGCTCCCGACGGTGCCCGAGCATTGATCGAGTCAGCCATGGATGCCCGTCGGCTCGGGCACGGCCGCATCCTGCCGCACTCACTGCTGGCAGCGGCAGCCGAGGGCTATCTGAGCGAACAGCAGTGGGACCTTCTTCCCTCGGACTGGCTCGAGCAGAGCTTGGCGTACTGCACTGCACCCTGCGGCGGCACGCCCGGCCCACTCGTTCGAGTGCGCCTGCGCGCCACCGAGCCGTCCCCCGCGGAACCCGCGTACCGGCTCGCGGACTATCTGGAGCAGCATGGCCGCCGCACCCGCCGGACCACCCGAGCGCCGAACGCGCTGTGGAACGCCCTCATTGAGCACGGCCGACCCGTCGACCTCACCACAATCGCCCAGGCGGCCCAGACTCGCGGCTTCCTCGAAACCGCCATGCGCCTCTACGCCAACGCCGTGCATGCCGGTGACAACACCGCCCTGCACATGGGCGCGCGCTTGCTGCGAAAGGCCGAAAGGTACGAGGCGGCGATCTCCTGGTACCAGCGTGCTGCTGAGGCAGGCACATCCTCTGCCCTTCGCCAGGCGACCGAGCTCATGGAATTGATCGGCCAGGGCGAGGAAGCGATCAATTGGCTGCGAGCCCGCGCGGAGGCCGGCGATCTCAAGGCGCTGCCGCAGGCGGCCGAAGCGTTGGAAAGAGCGGGCCGAGAGGAGGAAGCCGTCGACTATTACCAGACAGCCGCCGAGAACGGCGACAATCATGCGCTCTGGCATGCCGTCGATCTTCTGGAAAGGGCGGGGAGAACAGAAGAAGCCATCAGCTGGCTGCGCATTCGCGCAGGCTACGAAGATTCCCCCGCCGCGCTCCGTCTGGAGGAAATGCTGGAGAAGTCCGGGCGGAGCGATGAGGCCATCGCCCGGCTGCAGGCCCGGGCTGAGACAGGTGATGTGAATGCCCTGTGGCGAGCGGCCAATCTGATGGAGCACGCGGGCCGAAGTGACGAGGCCATCGCCTGGCTGCGCAGTCGCGCCCAGGCCGGTCAAGCGGGTGCTCTGCGGCTGGCGGAAAGGTTGACGGGCGGGACGGCACGGTCGACGCGATCCGAGCGGGACACAGACACCCACCGCTCCGCACCCCGCTCCGCCCACTCGGACGCGATACGAGAGACCGCCGAAGCCATGGAGTCCGCGGGCCGGATCGCGGAAGCGGTCTCCTGGTACCGGCGTCTCGCCGAAGTGCACGACAGTGCAGCCCTGCGACGGACGATCGCCGAACTCCTGCAGCGGGACGGGCAGCCGGACCAAGCCATCACGTGGTACCAGCGTGCGGTGCAGAAGGGTGATGTCCATGCCATCTCTCAAGCGGCCGACCTCATGCAATCGACGGGCTGCCGCGACGAAGCTCTCACCTGGCTGGGTGGTTTCTCCCTGACGGACGATGCCCGAGTGCTGCGGCAGGCCGCGCAGGCGCTGGAGAAACTCGGGCAGCACGACGAAGCTGTGTCCTTACTGCTTGCCGGGCCCGGAGCCAAGGACGGGTCTGTGCTGTTGCATGCCGCGGAGATCCTGGAACGACACGGACGCCTGACCGAGGCCGCAACCGCCTACAGGCAAGCCGCCGAGGCAGGCAACATATACGCCCTACGTCACACCGCTGCCCTCCTGGAGAACACGGGCCGCTCCGACGAGGCACTGACCTGGCTGTGGGAACGTATCGAAGCGGGAGACATCCGAGCCGTACGCCCCGGCGTCTCCATCCTCCTCAAGGCTGGACGGGTCGACGAGGCGATTGTCTGGTACCAGCTCTCCGCCGAGGTCGGCGATACCCATGCCCTCTGGCGGGTCGGCAATCTCCTGGAACAGACGGCCCGCAAGGACGAGAGGACGAAACTGTGGCGGTACGGGTGGAGTCCGGACGGGACCATCATGGACCCTTGGGAGGCGCCCGCTCTCTGAGCGGCCGGTCATGGCATGGCCAACTGACGTCCACCGTGGGCTTGGCCACAGGTGACAGGGCGCAGGGGCCATCGGCTGACCGCAAACATGCCGGGACACTACCCGGCGGGCAGCACGGGCCAGGGAGCAGGGAAGGCCTCAACCTCCTGGCGCAAGTAAGGAGCCACGCTCCCCGTGACCGCCGAGCTGCCGCCAAGGGCCGGACGCACACTCGACGCGCAATCCATGACCCGGTGTTCCGGTGCGTGAAGGGGAGGTCGAGGACTGGCCGGAGGGCTTCCGCGGCTCCGTCTATGTCTCCAACGTCTTCGCGCTGTGCTGGCGCGCCCGGTATGCAGCGGCCTTGACCCGGTTGCCGCAGGTTCGCATGGCGCACCACTCCCGTCGGTGGCCTCGCGAGCGGTCGAGGTAGACCTGGGTGCACTCGGGACGGGAACACTCGCGCAACAGT
Source organism: Streptomyces sp. NPDC001157 (assembly GCF_053598255.1). Classification (NCBI taxonomy): domain Bacteria; kingdom Bacillati; phylum Actinomycetota; class Actinomycetes; order Kitasatosporales; family Streptomycetaceae; genus Streptomyces; species Streptomyces sp. NPDC001157. The sequence goes on along the minus strand of NZ_JBSFJW010000031.1, from coordinate 112,984 downwards.
GCGGCCTCGTCACCGCCGATGATCTCGACGGCTTCACGGGCGAGGGCGGCGAGCCCCTGGACCGCCGTGCCGGTACGGGTCGCACCATCGGGACCGAGCCGTACGGTCACGGGGAGACCCGAGGCCTGCAGGTTCACCTCGGCGACCGCTTCGGCGGGCAGGGGCCGCCGATCGATGCGGGCCGCCACCAGGGCGTAGATCGCCTCACGCAGGTCCACGGCGATGGAGAGGTCGGCCTCGCTCGCCCCGGGCGCCAGATCGAGCATCCCGGACTCCAGGAACCAGTCGTCGAGCAGCTCGGGGGAAGCGAGCTTCTCGAGCGGCTCGCCGTTGCGCCGCGCGCGCAACGTGCCGACGAAGTCCAGAGGAAGCGTTCCGCAGGGAAAAGCGTGATTCACGTAACCATACTGACGGGTGACATATGGATGTGCAAGATCCTGTTCACCAGCGAAGTGCACCCGACCAACCAGGCCTTCGATACCGCGGCGAGGGGCATCGTAGACCCGGCTTTCATTGGCTCAGCGCAGCCTCAACCAAGTCTCGGAACCAGAATGGTTTTTTTATTGACAGCGGAAAAGATCCGACCTTAAGTTTCCGGCCATGCGCCCGACCTTCGCCCGGGAGTCGGTCCCCACCATGACTCCGGCAGCCTCCCTGGTCTTCACCGCTCTGCTCTCCCACGGCCCGCTCACCCGGGCCGAGGTGGGGCGGCGCACCAAGCTCTCTCCGGCCGCGGTCACCAAGGCGGTCCGTCCGCTGATGGAGCTCGGCTATCTCGTCGAGGGCGCCGACGAAGAGGCGCGGCCCGCGGTGGGGCGCCCCGCCAACCTGGTGTCGGTGGACGCGGGAAGGGCGCTGTTCATCGGTGTGAAGGTGACCGGCGACGAAATCATCGCGGTGCTGGCCGACCTGTGTTGCCGTATCCGGGTGTCCCGGCACGTACCTCTCACGGGCCGCGAGCCGCAGGTCGTGCTCCCCGCGATCACCGCGTTGGTACAGGAGTTGCTCACCGAAGCCGTCGGATTCGGTGTGCAGGTGCGGGGGCTGGGCATCGCGATCTCGGGGGACGTGGACCGCGCGCACGGTCTGGTCCGCTACTCCCCCTTCCTGGAGTGGCGCGAGGTACCGCTCGCCGAGCTCGCCGGTACCGCGACGGGGCTGCCGGTCACGGTCGACAACGACGTACGGGCGCTCACGGTCGCCGAGCACTGGTTCGGGGCAGGAGTCGGGCTCTCGGACTTCGCCCTGGTGACCGTGGGCGCCGGCATCGGCTGTGGCCTGGTGGTGCACGGCCGGGTGGTGTCCGGCGCGCACGGCGTGGCCGGCGAGATCGGGCATCTGTCCCTCGACCCGAGGGGCCCGCTCTGCCATTGCGGCAACCGCGGGTGCGTGGAGGCGATCGCGGCGGACCCCGCGATCCTGCGCGCGGTGAGCGCGGCCACGGGCAGGCAACTGACCGATGTGGCCGAGGCGTTGGACCTGGCCCACGGCGGAGACCTCGGTGCCCGAGCGGTCTATGCCGAGGCCGGCGAAGCCATCGGCAAGGCCATCGCCTCCCTGGTGAACCTCCTCGGCCCCGAGCGGGTGGTCATCTCCGGGGAGGGCCTGGCCGCATACGACCTCTTCGCCGAAGGCATCCGGGACGCCTTCGCCGCCTCCGCCTTCGGTACCGCCTCGCAGTGTGACGTGATGACACGTCCGCTGCCCTTCGAGGAGTGGGCGCGCGGGGCCGCGGCCACCGCGATCCAGTCCTTCATGGGGTCGGACACGTACGAGGAGCAGCCATGACGCTGCTGGGCCGCAGCCCGCAGCCCGCCGCGGTCGCCGACCTCCCCTAGCCCGGATCTCACCGATACCCGTCCCCACCGGGTGTGCCGCACAACTCCACTCACCGCACAAGCAGGAGGCGACCCATGCCCTCATTCCCCTCCAGAGCCCTCCCCGGCCTCGCGCGCCGTCCCCTCAGAGCCGCGCTGGTGCTGGCCGTCACCGCCGGACTCGCCACAGTGGTGCCGGCCGCCGCCACTCAGGCCGCGCCCGACGCCTCCAAGTCCACGACCGCCGCGGCCACTTCGGCTGCGACCACGGCGGACACCGCCTCCGCCCCGGCGGCCAAGCCGTACATGGGCTGGTCCAGTTGGAGCATGCAGTCCTCCCAGTACCCGGGCCTGAACCCGGACGGCAGCTACAGCTACCTCACCGAGGCGAACGTACTGAAGCAGACCGACGCCCTGGCCGCCACGCTGAAGAAGTACGGCTACGACCACGTCAACATCGACGCCGGCTGGTGGATGGACAAGAACTGGACGTCCGAGTTCGACCAGTACGGCCGGCAGACCCCCGACCCGGTGCGCTTCCCGAACGGCATGAAGTCGGTCGCCGACCACATCCACGCCAAGGGCCTCAAGGCGGGCATCTACCTGCCCGTCGGCCTGGAGAAGGGCGCGTACGGCGACGGAAAGGTGCCGATCCACGACGCCCCGGGCTGCACCACGGCAGACATCGTCTATCCGGATCTGCGCACCACCAACGGTTGGGACAGCGCCTACAAGCTGAACTTCGACAGCCCCTGCGCGCAGAAGTACATCGACTCGCAGGCGCAGCTGCTCGCGGGCTGGGGCTACGACTTCCTCAAACTGGACGGGGTGGGCCCCGGCTCGTCCAAGTCCGGTGACAACTACAACAACGTCGCCGACGTCGCCGCCTGGCACCAGGCCATCGCCGACACCGGGCGGCCGATGCACCTGGAGCTGTCCTGGTCCCTCGACATCTCCCACGCCGCGGACTGGAAGAAGTACTCCAACGGCTGGCGCATCGACACCGACGTCGAGTGCTACTGCGACACCCTGGTCACCTGGGAGAACTCGGTCAACGACCGGTGGAACGACGCCCCCGCGTGGAGCCGCAAGGCGGGCCCCGGCGGCTGGAACGACCTCGACGCGATCGACGTCGGCAACGGCGCGATGGACGGCCTCACCAAGGCCGAGCGGCAGAGCTACATGACGCTGTGGGCCATCAACAAGTCGCCCTTGTTCACCGGTGACGACCTCACCCAGCTCGACAGCTACGGCCTCTCCCTGCTCACCAACCAGGAAGTCACAGCCGTCGACCAGAACACCTCGCCCGTGGCACGTCCGGTCACCCCGATGGGCGACCAGCAGGTCTGGGGAACCAAGAACCCCGACGGCAGTTACACCGTCGCCCTGTTCAACCTCGGCAGCTCGGCGGCCTCCGTCACCGCGGACTGGGCGTCCTTCGGCTTCACCGGCACGGCCTCCGTACGCGACCTGTGGAACCACCAGAGCCTCGGCACGTACAAGAACAGCATCACCTCGACGCTGCCCGCACACGGCTCCCGGCTGTTCACCGTCAAGCCCGGCGGCACCCCCCTCGCGACCACCCGCTACGAGGCCGAGTCCGGCAACAACAGCCTGACGGGGAACGCGTCCGTCGCTTCGTGCGATGCCTGCTCCGGCGGCAAGAAGGTCGGCAACCTCTATCTCGACAGCAAGCTGCAGTTCAACGACATCACGGTGAAGAAGGACGGCATCTACACCGTCAACGTCGCCTATGTCAGCGGCGATCCCCGCTCGGTGACCGTCTACTCCAACAGCGGGCACGGCACCAGCCTGAAGTTCCCGTCCACCGGCGACTGGAGCACGGTCGAGACCGTCAGCGTCCAGTTGGCCCTGAAGGCGGGCTCCAACACGATCACCTTCGACAGCGGCTGGGACTACTCACCCGACATCGACCGGATCGACGTACCCAAATCCGCCTGATCAGCCCGTCTGATCAGCACCACTCATCAGCACCTCTCATCAGCCTGTCTGATCGGTCCGTCTGATCGGTTCGCCTCCGACGGCCCGTATCCGCCGTTCCCGCATGCGCCGTTCCCCCGGACCTGGAGTGCACACCGTGGACACTCAGCACCCCGCATCACCCGACGACCACCCGAGCCGCAGACACTTTCTGTCCTTCGCCACCACGGCCGGCGCGGTCGCCGCGCTCGCCGGTCTGCCCGCCTTCACCGCCTCGGCGGCCCCCCTCCGGCCCACTTCCTCCCCCTTGCTCCCCGCGGCCGCCGCCGCGAAGAACCAGTTGTGGTGGCGGGCTCCCGGCTCCCCCACCTCGATGATCCAGCAGGGTCTGCCGGTCGGGAACGGACGCCTCGGAGCTCTCGCGAGCAACGACCCCGCCGCCGAACTGCTGACGATCACCGACGCCACCCTGTGGACCGGCGGCCGCAACGACACCCTGCAGAGCGACGGCCAATTCCCCTACGGCCGTGACGACTTCGGCTCCCTGACGCAGCTCGCCGAGCTCACCGTCGACCTCCCCGCGCACGACCTGGGCTCGGTCAACGACTACCGTCGCACCCTCGACCTGGCCCAGGGCTTCGTCAGCGCCTCGTACGACCTGTCCGGCGTCACCTACCAGCGGCAGGTCTTCGCCAGCCGCCCCGATGACGTCATCGTCCTGTATTTCTCCCAGCGGGGTGGCGGCAGTTACACCGGTACGGTCTCCCTCGCCGGCACCCACGGCGAGACCACCACCGCGAACAGCGCAGGGTGCTATGCCTCATTCGGCGCGTCCTTCGCCAACGGACTGAAGTACGGTGCCGCCGTCACGGCCACCAGCAGCAGCGGCAGGGTGGCCGTCGAAGGTACGTCGATCTCGTTCCGCAACTGCAAGGATCTGACGGTCGTGGTCAGCGGCGGCACCAACTACGCCCCTGATGCGGCCACCGGATTCCGCGACCCGTCCGTGGACCCTGAGGACCTGGCGCGGACCAAGGTGCTGGCCGCCGCCGGCCACTCCGCGAGCACGCTGCTGTACACCCATGTCGCCGACTTCCGCCCGGTGTTCGAGCAGCAGGACATCAACCTCGGCACGTCGTCCACCGCACAGCGCGGACTGGACACCTGGCAGCGGGTGCAGGCGCGCTACCGGGACGACGTCCCCGATCCTGAACTCGAGGCGGCCTACCTGCAGTTCGGCCGCTATCTGATGATCTCCGGGTCGCGGGGCAGTCTGCCGATGGGCCTGCAGGGCCCGTGGCTGGACGGCAACGACCCGGACTGGATGGGCGACTACCACACCGACATCAACGTCCAGATGAACTACTGGATGGCCGACCGCACGGGCCTGTCCGACTGCTTCGACGCCTTCGCGGACTACTGCCTCGCGCAGCTGCCCTCGTGGACGGAGGTCACGCAGCGGTTGTTCAACAGCTCGACCAACAGGTTCCGCAACTCCAGTGGAAAGGTGGGCGGTTGGGCCGTGGCCTTCTCCACCAACCCCTACGGCGGAAGCGGTTGGTGGTGGCACCCGGCGGGCAATGCCTGGCTCTGCCAGAACCTGTTCGAGCACTACGAGTTCACCCAGGACCGCGCCTACCTCGAAAGGATCTATCCCCTCCTCAAGGGCGCCGTGGAGTTCTGGGAGGCCCGCCTCATCACCACGACCGTCACCGACGACTCGGGAACCTCACGCGAGGTCCTCATCGACGACAGCGACTGGTCGCCCGAGCAGGGCCCGCAGGACGCCAAGGGCATCACCTACGCCCAGGAAGCGGTGTGGAACCTCTTCGGCAACTACCGGACCGCGACCCGCGTACTCGGCAGGGACCTCTCCTACGGCACGACCGTCGACATCCTGCGTGAGCGTCTGTATCTGCCCGTGGTCAGCCCGAAGACCGGCTGGCTGGAGGAGTGGATGTCGCCCGACAACCTCGGCGAGACCACGCACCGTCATCTCTCGCCGCTGTTCGGCCTCTTCCCCGGCGACCGGATCCGGCCCGACGGCTCCACGTCCAAGGACATCCTCGCCGGAGCCACGGCTCTGCTGGCCGCCCGCGGCATGAACAACTACGGCTGGTCCAACGCCTGGCGCAGCCTGTGCTGGGCCAGGCTGAAGAACGCGGAGAAGGCCTATCAGCTGGTCGTCAACAACCTGAAGCCGTCGGTGAACGGCAGCAACGGCAGCGCGTCCAACCTCTTCGACATCATGGACATGGGAGGCAGCCGCGGCATCTTCCAGATCGACGCGAACCTCGGCACACCCTCCGCGATGATCGAGATGCTGGTCTATTCGCGACCGGGTCACGTCGAGTTGCTGCCCGCCCTGCCCGCCGCGTGGGCGGCCTCCGGCTCGGTGTCCGGCGTCGGTGTCCGCGGCGGCTTCATCGCCGCCCTCAAGTGGCGGAACGGCAAGGTCACGCAGCTGACGCTGAAGAGCGTCGGCGGCCGCGAAACGACCGTCTACGCGGGCAGCACCTCCCGGAAGATCAGCCTCAAGTCCGGGGCGTCCGTCACGCTGAGCAACTTCGGCTGAGTCCGGTCCGGCCCTACCCCCCGATGAGACGACGACAAGAGCGGAGAGAACGACGATGTCCTCTGCAAAGGGAAGAACGGTGCCGGGTCGGCGACCGCGTCGCAGATCACTGCTGTCCGTGTGCGGTGCACTGACCGGCATGGCGCTCACGGTCGTCCCGTTGAGCACCGCCGACTCGGCAAGCGCGGCCACCTCTTCGCCGCAGGCCAGGACCACCAGGGTCAGCGCCTGGTCGCCCAGTATGACGACCGGCGGCCCGTCCTTCGACAACCAGACCATCCGGATGGTGGTGCACAGCAGCGTCGCGGGCTCGGGCGCACGCATCACCCTGTCCAACCGGTACAGCAGCGCGCCGCTCGACGTCGGCGAGGTGGACGTGGCCGTGCAGGCGAGCGGCGGCGAGGCGACCCGCGGCACCATCCGCAACATCACCTTCGCCGGCTCCCGCCACCTCACGATCCCGGCGGGCGCGGAGGCGGTCAGTGACGTCGTCCCGATACCGGTCGGCGCCGGCGAGAACCTGCTCGTCAGCCTCTACGTCCCCGGTGCGACAGGCACGTCGACCTGGCACTCCGACGCCTTCGACACCACCTACATCGCCTCCGGCAACCGCACTGGCGACGACAGCGCCGCCGCCTTCGGCACCACCACGACCTCGTGGTACTACCTGGCGGGCCTTGACGTGCTGTCATCGACCGCGAGGGGCAGCGTCGTTGCCTTCGGCGACTCCATCACGGACGGCTACCACTCCTCGACCGGCACCTACACCCGGTGGCCCGACTTCCTCGGACGCCGGCTCGGCGCCGGACCGGGCCCGCAGCGGCTGAGCGTCGTCGACGCCGGCATCGGCGGCAACCGCGTCCTCACCGACGTCCCGAACCTGTGGCAGGGGGTCAGCGCCCTCAAGCGCTTCGGCCACGACGCCCTCGGTCAACCGGGCGTCAAGGACGTCATCCTCTTCGAAGGCATCAACGACATCGGCAACAACGCCGGCCCGGGCGGCCAACCGCTCACCGCCGAGGACCTCATCGACGGCTACCGCACTCTGATCGGCCAGGCGCACGCCGCCCATGTCGACGTCATCGGCGCGACTTTGATGCCCGACAAGGGCAACGGCTACTACACGCCCGCCGCCGAGGCGATCCGCCAGAGTGTCAACCGGTGGATCCGCACCAGCGGGGCGTTCGACGGCGTCATCGACTTCGACCGGACCATGCGCGACCCCGCGAACCCGGCCGCCCTCAACCCGGCGTACGACTCCGGCGATCACATCCACCCCAACGACGAGGGAATGAGGGCCATGGCGGACGCGATCGACCTGCGGCTCCTGCGCAGCTGACGCCCCGCCACTCGACGCGGCAGTGTCCGCACGCACACAGGGCGCGGGCGGACGCTGTGTCCCGAGACCCGGCTCGGGTCAGAGTCAGGGTCAGGGTGCGGTGTTCAGATAGATGCCGTTGATTCGCGAGTTGACGGGCACGTCCTGGTTGCGGTCGAAGCGGGGCGTGGGCGGATCGACGGTGCCTGGGTAGACGATCGCGCCCCAGTTGTTGTTCGTCTCGATCTTCCGGACGTTCCAGTCAGGGTCGTTCGGATCGAACCCGACGAAGCCCTGGCCGCTGAGGCACGAGGTGTCCCCGTCGGCGAACGTGACCTTCACCGATCCGGACGGTGCCATCCAGCAGAACGCCCAGTAGTCCGCGCCGTCTTGCTGCGCCGAACCGGCGGCCGGCGCGATGCGAAGCACCTTGCCGACGGTAGGTGTTCGAGAAGGACGGATCCGCCTCGCAGACCGCCTTGAGGAGATAACGTCACACCCTTCTGACATGGGGGTATTCCCGTGTCACTCCCCCGGCACAGGCAACACAGGGGCTTCCGTTTGCAACCGGTGCCCGGACCGCGGCAACTCCCTTACCTCAACTCTTACTTCATACCTTGACGAAAGTGGTCCGTACCTTTAGTTTCACCGGCAGCCCCAACCCCGCGCGTGTACTCGCCCGTTCACAAGGTGAACGCGGCCCGAGTACTCCACCCCCCACGAAAGGGCTCCCCCGCCATGCCCAGATCCAGGCCGCTCCCCGCATCCGCCGCCCTGGCGGTCACCGCTCTCACCCTGTCCACCGGCCTGCTCGCCGCGTCCCCCGCCCACGCCGCCACGGGCACGATCACCGGGCTGGCCGGCAAGTGCCTGGACGTCGCCGGCGCCAACTCCGCGGACGGCACGGCCGTCCAGCTCTACGACTGCAACGGCACCGCCGCCCAGCAGTGGACCGTCGGCTCCGACGGCACCCTCCGCGCCCTCGGCAAGTGCCTTGACGTGACCGGCAATTCGACCGCCGACGGGGCCAAGGCCCAGCTGTGGACCTGTTCCGGCGGCACCAACCAGAAGTGGACCGTCAGCGCCGCCCACGACATCGTCAACCCGCAGGCGAACAAGTGCCTGGACGTCACCGACAACTCCTCGGCCAACGGCGCCCGCGCCCAGATCTGGACCTGCACGGGCGGCGCCAACCAGAAGTGGACCGCGCCCGCGCTCGGTGACGGCACCGCCCCGTCCGCGCCGATGGCCGTGGCACCGTATCTCTACAACGGCTGGGGCGACCCGCCGAGCCCCACCACGATCACCAACGCGACCGGCGTGAAGTACTACACGCTCGCCTTCGTCCTCAGCAACGGCTACTGCAACCCGCAGTGGGACGGCAGCCGGGCGCTGACCGGCGGTGTCGACCAGCAGACGATCAACACCGTGCGCGGCAACGGCGGGGACGTGATCCCCTCCTTCGGCGGCTACAGCGGCAACAAGCTGGAGAGCTCCTGCGCCGGCGCGAGCGAGCTGGCGGCGGCGTACCAGAAGGTCATCAACGCCTACGGCGGCCTCAAGGCCATCGACATCGACCTGGAAGCCGACGCCTACAGCAACGGAACCGTGCAGCAGCGGACCGTGGACGCGCTGAAGACCGTGAAGGCCGACAACCCCGGCCTGAAGGTGTACATCACCATCGGCACCGGCCAGAGCGGTCCCGACACCAGCCTCATCAACCGGGCCGCGTCCTCTGGGCTGACCGTCGACGCCTGGGCCATCATGCCGTTCGACTTCGGCGGGGCCGGCCAGAACATGGGCAACCTCACCACCCAGGCCGCGGAAGGGCTCAAGAACGCGCTGAAGAACGCGTACGGCTACAGCGACGACACGGCCTACCGGGACATGGGCATCTCGTCCATGAACGGCATCACCGACAACAACGAGACCGTCACGGTGGCCGACTTCCGGACCATCCTCGGCTACGCCCAGCAGCACCATCTGGCCCGGCTCACGTTCTGGTCCGCCAACCGCGACCGGCCCTGCACCGGCGGCTCCGCCGACAGCTGCTCCGGCGTGAGCCAGTCCGACTGGGACTACACCCGCGTCCTCGCCGGATACACCGGCTGACCTCCCCGCACGAGACCAGGAGAACCGCCCATGCCTTCCCTCCCCTGGCGCGGCAGATCCGCCGCGGCCGCAGTGGTGGCCACGGCCGCCGCGTCCCTGCTCACCGGCGCCCCCGCGCACGCCGCGGCGACCGCCCTGCCCACCGGCTTCGCGACCGTCATGAACGCCGCGAGCGGCCGCTGCCTCGACGCCAAGGCGGCCGCCACCGCCAACGGCACCGTCGTGCAGCAGTACTCGTGCAACGGCACCACCGCGCAGCGGTGGAGCTTCACCGCCACGAGCGACGGATACGTCCGGATCAACAACGCCAACGACACGGGCCAGGTCGCGGACGTCGCCGACGTCTCCACGGCCGACAACGCCCCGGTCCACCTGTGGACCTACGGCGGCGGCGCCAACCAGCAGTGGCTGCCGGTGGACGAGGGCGGCGGCGCCTACCACTTCGTCAACCGCAACAGCGGCAAGTGCCTCGACGACCCCACGGCCTCGACCGCCGACAGCGTGCAGTTCGTGCAGTACACCTGCAACGGCACCGCGGCCCAGCGCTTCCAGGTCGTACCCGTGGCCCAGTCGGCCGCCGACCCCGACCTGGGTCCGAACGTGGTCGTCTTCGACCCGTCGATGTCGTCCTCGACGATCCAGAGCAGGCTGAACACGATCTTCCAGCAGCAGGAGACCAACCAGTTCGGCTCCCAGCGCTACGCCGTGCTGTTCAAGCCGGGCGCCTACAGCGCCGACGTCAACGTCGGCTTCTACACGCAGGTGCTGGGCCTGGGCCTCTCCCCCGACGCGGTGACGATCAACGGTGCGGTGCACGCCGAGGCCGACTGGTTCCAGGGCAACGCCACCCAGAACTTCTGGCGCGGCGCGGAGAACCTGTCGGTCAACCCGGCCGGCGGCGCCGACCGCTGGGCGGTCTCGCAGGCGGCCCCCTACCGCCGGATGCACCTGCGCGGCAATCTCGCCCTGGACGACGGCGGCTGGTCCAGCGGCGGTCTCATCGCCGACAGCAGGATCGACGGCCAGGTCAACTCGGGCAGCCAGCAGCAGTGGCTGACCCGTAACTCCCAGCTGGGCAGTTGGACCGGCTCCAACTGGAACATGGTCTTCACCGGCAGCACGGGTGTCCCCGCCACCAGTTTCCCCAGCCCGCCGGACACCACGGTCGCGCAGAGTCCGGTCTCCCGCGAGAAGCCCTTCCTGTACGTCGACGGCAACGGCGCCTACCAGGTGTTCGTGCCGTCCCTGCGGTCCAACTCCTCGGGCACCAGCTGGTCGAGCGGCACCTCGGGCTCCTCCCTCTCGCTGGACTCCTTCTACGTCGTCAAGCCCGGCGCCACCGCCTCGCAGATCAACTCCGCCCTCGCGGCGGGCAAGAACCTCCTGGTCACCCCGGGCGTCTACCACCTCGACCAGACCCTGCAGATCAACCGCGCCGACACGGTCGTCCTCGGCCTGGGCCTGGCCACCCTGGTCCCCGACAACGGCATCACCGCCATGAAGGTCGCCGACGTCGACGGCGTGAAGATCGCGGGCCTGCTGTTCGACGCGGGCACCACCAACTCACCGAGCCTGCTGGAGGTCGGACCGTCGAGCGCGTCCGCCTCGCACGCGTCCGACCCGACCTCCCTGCACGACGTCTACTTCCGCGTCGGCGGTGCGGGTGTCGGCAAGGTGACCACCGGCCTGATCGTCAACAGCGACAACGTCATCGGCGACCACATGTGGATCTGGCGGGCCGACCACGGCAGCGGCGTCGGCTGGACCAGCAACACCGCGGACACCGGGATGATCGTCAACGGTGACGACGTGACGATGTACGGCCTGTTCGTCGAGCACTTCCAGAAGTACCAGACCGTCTGGAACGGCAACGGTGGCCGCACGTACTTCTTCCAGAACGAGATGCCCTACGACCCGCCGAACCAGGCCGCCTGGATGAACGGCTCCACCCAGGGCTACGCGGCCTACAAGGTCGCCGACTCGGTCACCAGCCACCAAGCCTACGGCCTCGGCAGCTACTGCTACTTCAACGTCAACCCCGCTGTCGTGGCCGCGCACGCCATCGAGGCGCCTAACAACCCGGGCGTCCGCTTCACCAGCATGGTGACGGTCTCCCTCGGCGGCACCGGCACCATCAGCCACGTCATCAACAACACGGGCGGCCCGTCCAACTCCGGAACCAACGTGGCGAACCTGACCAGCTATCCGTAGGAGACCCGGAACGGGTGTCCGTGCGGCGGTTATGATCGCCGGAGGGGAGTCGGACACGACGGGGGGCTCGCGTTGGATCGCCTGGCAGGAGCGGGCCTGGACGTCGGCGCGGGCCGACCGGACGCGGTGAGCGTGTGACCGGCCGGCCGGCGCCCGCGGTGCTGCCCCCGTCGTTGCGCCCGTGGCTCGGGCTGACCGCGGTCCTCGCCACGCTGGTGGTCGCCGCGATCGGCGTCCTGTACGCCGGTCACAGCGAGCCCGGCCGGGTCGACCGGTGGATCGTCCGGCCGACCGCGGACAGTGTGCGGCCGCCGTGGCGGTATGTCGCTCTGACCCTGGACTTCCTGGGGGAGCCCGCCGGATCGGCCATGGTGATCGTGGCCGCCGTGGCGGGCTGCCTGCTGCTTCGGCGTCCTCGCGCAGCGGTGCTCGTCGTGGCCGGTGTCGGCGTGACCGTGGGGGCGGCGACGCTGCTCAAGCACGTGGTGGGACGCACCATCCACGGCGCCGACAATCTGTCCTACCCGAGCGGGCACACCGCCTTCTTCACCGCGCTCGCCCTCACCGCGGCACTGCCCGCGACCGGCCGGCTCGGCCTCGGCAGGGCGGCCGGGATGTCACTCGTGTTCGCCGCGGCACTGGTTGCCGGTGCCGCGATGGGGTGGGCACAGGTCGCCCTGGGCGCGCACTACCCCACCGACGTCCTGGGCGGCTGGTGCACCGCACTGGCGGTGGTACCGGCGACCGCCTGGCTGGTCGACCGTGCGGCCGACCGGCGGGCCGTTCGCACGGCCGACGCCGGTCGGCTGGAGCATCGCTGACGTCACGCCAGGCGGCGGAACACCGGTTTCACCGGTCGTCCGGCCAGCCAGGGGGTGGGGTCACCGGCGTCCAGTGCCTTCCGGTACACCGCACATGCCTGGGCCACCACCTCGACGGTGTGATCGATGTCGGCGTCGCTGAGCGCGCTGCTCACCACGAACGACGGGGCCAGCACCCCGCCCTCCAGGAGCCGGCGCAGGAACAGGGTGCGGTACTCCTGCGAGGGCTGCCCGTTCTCGTCGAGGGTGGCGAAGACCAGGTTGCTGGCCCGGCCCTTGACGACGATGTGCTCGCCGACGCCCATGCCTGCCGCGGCCTCGCGGACCCCGGCGGCGAGCCGTTCGCCGAGTGTGTGCAGCCGGGCGGTGACGCCTTCTTCGGTGTAGACGCTCTGCACGGCCATCGCGGCGGCCAGCGAGTGCGTTTCCGCACCGTGTGTGGTGGACAGCAGGAACACCCGCTCGCCGGAGTGCCGCAGCCCGCCCCGCTCCATCAGCTCGCGGCGCCCGGCCAGCGCGGAGACGGCGAACCCGTTGCCCAGCGCCTTGCCGAAGGTGGAGAGGTCGGGGACGACGCCGTACAGGCCCTGGGCGCCCGCCTCGGACCAGCGGAAGCCGGTGATCATCTCGTCGAAGATCAGCACGCAGCCGTGCCGGTCGGCCAGTTCGCGCAGCCCGGCGAGGTATCCGGGCGGCGGCTCGGTCTGGGTGGCGGCTTCGAGGATCAGACAGGCGACCTCGCCCTCGTACCGGGTGAGCAACTCCTCCGTGGCGGCCAGGTCCCCGTAAGGGAAGGCCACGGTGAGCTCGTTGGTGGCCTGCGGGATGCCTGCGGACATCGGTGTGGTGCCGATGAACCAGTCGTCGACGGAGAAGAACGGATGGTCGGCGCAGATGGCCACCCGCGTGCGGCCGGTGGCGGCACGTGCGAGGCGGACCGCGGCGGTGGTGGCGTCGGAGCCGTTCTTGGCGAACTTGACCATCTCGGCGGTCGGCACGGTGGCCAGGAAGCGTTCCGCGGCCTCGACCTCCACCATGGACGGCCGGACGAAGTTGCTGCCGCGGTCGATCTCCCGCCGCACCGCCTCGGTCACGCGCGGGTGGGCGTGGCCGAGGCTGACCGAGCGCAGGCCGGAGCCGTACTCGATGTAGCGGTTGCCGTCGACGTCCCACACATGGGCGCCGCGGCCGTGGCTGATGACCGGGGCCAGGTTCTCGGGGTACTGGTCGTCGCCCTTGGCGTAGGTGTGCGCGCCTCCGGGGATCATGGCGTGCAGCCGCTCGTTCGCCGCCCGCGACCGGGGCAGGACGAACTCCGATGTCTCTACGGTGTGTTCGGTGGTCAACCGACTTCACCCTCCTTGTGCTTCAGGACCTCGGCGAGGCTCGGCGCCTCGCGGTCCCGCTGGGACATCGACGTGACCGGCAGCGGCCAGGGGATGGCTAGTTCCGGGTCGTCGAAGGCGATCGTCACGTCCTCGGACGGATCGTGCTGACGATCGATACGGTAAGAGGTGTCTGCGATTTCGGTAAGAGCCTGGAAGCCGTGTGCACACCCCGCCGGGATGTACACGGTTTTCTGCGTCTCGCCGGACAGCTCGAAGAACGCCCGGTTGCGGTAGGTCGGCGAGTCCGGACGCAGGTCCACGACGACGTCGAAGATCCTCCCGTACGAGCAGCGCACCAGCTTGGCCTCGCCGGCGCCGGAGCGCAGGTGCAGGCCACGCAGCACGCCCCGGACCGAGCGGGACACGCTGTCCTGGACGAAGGCGTTCGGGTCGAGGCCCACCGAGCGGACCACATCGGCGTCGAAGGTACGGCAGAAGAAGCCGCGTTCGTCGGCGTACGGCGTGGGCTCGAACAGGTACGCGTCGGCGATCTCCGGGACTTCGGTCGCTTTCATCGAGCCTTCCGCGGGGTGTGAGTGGGGTCGGTCGTCGGGAACAGGACCGCGGTCAACGCGGCGAACTGGTCGGCGAGTTGCTCCGCTGCGGCCTGGTTCCGCTCGGTGAGGGTCTGCCGCAGCTCCGCCGATCGCTTCTCCAGCGTCCGGAACTGTTCGAGCAGCCGGTCGGCGTCGACCTCGCGTGCCGGGTGGCAGAACGCGCCGAGGCCCATCCGGTCCATGAGCGCGTCGCTCTTGGCCGCATAGCTCAGGGCGAGCACCGGGGTTCCGGTCTTCAGCGCGCAGATCAGGTTGTGATAGCGGACCGCGACCACGGTGTCGGCCGCCGCCATCTCCTTCATCAGGTCGGCCAGTGACGCCGGTTCGGCGGCGGTGACCAGGGGCGAGTCCACCGCGTCGAGAATCGCCCCGACCACCGCCACATCGCACTGGTCGCCGGTGAGCAGCCGGATGGGTCTGCCCTCCTCGACCAGCGTGCGGACGAAGCGGATCGTCCCGTCGAGGTAGCGCCGGTATATCTCGTCGGCCCGGGCACGGTCGTCGTTTCCGCCGTGGAAGTCCATGACACCGAGGCAGACCGTGCCCGGTGAGCCCGAGGGCGCGCTCGTCGGCGGTGTCGGCAGGGAGAACGCGAGGTCGGGGTAGACCTCGTCGCGCGCGGTGTCCACGCCCATCGCCCGCATCGCGTCACGGGACTGCGCGTCCCGGTACGACCGGTACGCGGCCAGCCGCGCCGACCAGCGCACCAGAGCCCGGGTGGGCCGGTTGCGGATCTCGGCGGCGCCGACGCTGACCAGCGCGACCCTGGTGCCGAGCAGCCGGCCGCTCGCGCAGAGCAGGAACAGCGAGTACGGGAAGCCCCAGGGCCGCAGCGGCAGCGTGGCCTCCAGAACGCCCATGCCCGGCACGATCACCACGTCGTGCCTGCGCACCCAGGCGGCGGTGCGGAAGACGTCGACGAGTTTGCCCAGGCCCTTCGAGGCGATCGCGCCCGCCCGTGACGCGGTCCGGTACTCCGCGCGGTTCCAGTGCAGCCTCGTGGCGGGGATCCCGAACCGGGTCGTCACGGCCTCGGGCCCGCCGCACAGGGCGTCCACGGCCGCGTCCGGGTGCTCGGTGCGCAGATATCCGAGTACGGCCTCCAGCGAGCCGTCGTTGCCGAGGTTGCCGGAGCCGAGGAGGCCGAACACCCCCACACGTGGTGCCGTCCTCATGCCCGCCGCCCCTCGCGGCCCGCGACGAGGGCGTCGACGGACACAGTGAGCGCGGCCGGGTCGACGGGGGCGCGGTCCTCGACCCGCTCGCCTGCACCCGGCCGGACCCGGCTGGTCATCCACGCGGCCATGTGGCGGTAGCAGGCCCGCCGGTCGGCCGGGGACAGCGGCGCCCGCCGGATCGCCGCGGCGAAGCCCCAGATGTACTCGGCGAGCAGCCGGGGCGTCGGGTGCAGCGGGCCGGCCCGGCGCGGGTCCAGGTTGACGCACCGGGCGCGCTTGGAGGGGTTCGCCCGCTCGGCGCGGTTGGGGTGGTCGCGGCGGAAGTACAGCAGCTCCGGCACCTGGTGGAAGCGTCCGTGCAGGGTGATCTCGGCGACGAAGGTGCGGTCCGCGTGGTGGTAGCTGTCGAGGGGCTTGACCCGGCGCAGCATGTCGGCCCGCATCACCCCGTAGAAGTCGTCGCCGCCGGGCTCGAACAGCAGGCTGCGGAAGCGCTCCGGCGCGTGCGGGGAGTCGGTGGCGAGCGTGTACTCGTAGGGGACCTTGACCTGGCCGTCGCCGTCGATGACCGCCTGGTCGGCGTGGGCGAGGATCACGTCGGGCCGCTCGTCCAGCGCCTCGATGCAGCGCCGCAGCAGGTCGCGGGCGTAGAGGTCGTCGTGCGAGGCCCACTTGAACAGTTCGCCGCGGCATTCGGTGAACACCCGGTTGTGGTTCGGGGTGGCGCCGATGTTCCGGGGCAGCCGGAGGTAGCGGATGCGGGAGTCCTGCGCCGCGTACTTGCGGCAGATGTCCTCGGTCCCGTCGGTCGAGGCGTTGTCGGAGATGACCAGCTCGAAGTCCTCGTAGGTCTGCCCGAGCAGGGCGTCGAGCGACTCGGCGAGATACTCCTCGCCGTTGTACACGGGCAGGCCGATGCTCAGCCTGGGTTGGGCGGTCATGAGGTCCTCACTTCGGGAACGGAGTTGTGGTCGCGCTCGCGCAGGGCCGACCGCAGTTGCAGCCACCACACGGCCGAGCCGCTGAGGGTCGCGGCGGCGACGCCCCAGGCCGAGCCGACCGTGCCGGCCACAGCAGCGCCGCCGAGCCCGCCGCCGACGTAGCAGGCGGAGGCGAACAGCTGGCAGCGCAGGCTGCGTCGGGCCGCGCCGAGCGCGCGCAGTCCGGCCGCAGCGCCGGTGCCGAGGCCCGCGCCCGCGACACTGAAGGTGATCGCCACGATGAGCTGCGAGGCCGAGTGCCAGACGTCGCCCAGCACCAGGTCGCCGAGCCGGTCGGGCATCAGCAGCAGGGCCCCGCCCCACAGGAGCGCGGCGACGGCCTGTCCGCCGCCCAGCCGGAGGCAGAACGCGCCGAGGCGGTGCGGGGCCTGCCGCAGCACGCGTGCCGCCTCCGGGACGGTGACCAGCGACAGGCCCATCAGCACGGCGAGGAAGGGGCCCATCAGGAGTTCGGCGCCGCGCACCGCGCCCACCGCGCCCACCCCGACGATCGCGCCGAGCCCATATGCCCGCAGCTGGCTCGCGCCGCTGAGGCTGACGTTCTCGACCAGGTAGCGGTAGCCGAGATCGCGCTGCTCGCGAAGCCACCCGCGGGCCTCCGTCATCCGGGGCAGGATGCCGGACTGGAAGTAGCCGTACACGGCGGCCACCGCGGCGGACGCGCCCCAGGCGAGCACGAAAGCGGCCACGCTGCCCACATGGGCGGCGACGAACATGGCCGGGACGAGCGCAACACCCCACACGACGTCGTTGACGAAGGCCTTGCGCCCGTTGCCGGCGGCGAAGAACCCGAACCGCCAGGCGTCCTGGAGCAGCAGGCCCGGCATCATGACGCCGAGGGCTGCGAACGCGGGCCCCAACCGGCCGCCGAGACCGAGCCCGGCCGCCAGGCACACCGCACCCATGGCGGTGCCGACGCCGAGTGCGGTACCCGTGGAGCGGGCCACCGCCCCGCGCCAGGACGCGTCCGACACACCGCTGAAGCGCACCACGAGCGGGTCGGTGGACAGGCCGCGGGAGACGTTGAGCACCACGCCGTAGGTCACCCAGGCCAGGCTGAACACACCGAACGCGGTCACCCCCAGCGAGCGGGCCACGTAGATGCCCACCGCGAAGTTGGACATGCTGGAGGCCGCCTGGTCGGCCAGCCCCCAGGACAGCCGGCCGACCAGGGCCCGCTTGGCGGACCCGGCCGGTCTGGTCGTCTTCTCCCCCTCGATGGGCATCGGCGTCACGCCTTGATCAGTCCGGCGCCGTGCAGGGCGTCGGCCGCGGTGGCGACGGTGTCGAACGGCAGCCCGGACCGCTCGGCGACGTCCAGCAGACTGTGCTCGCCGTCGGAGAGGTTGAGCACCCAGAGCATGGCCATCTGGGCCTGTTTGGTGTCGCTGCGGCCGCCGAGCGCGTCGTACAGCCCGCGCCGGCCCAGTTGCGGTTCGCCGTAGGGGCTGAGGTTGAGGTACCTCCGGTTGCGGTCGAGGACGGCGAACGCCTCGCGGCAGACGGCGAGGGTGTCCGCCATCGCCTCCGGGGAGACGAAGTCCAGGTTGTCCGCCGAGGTGTGATACTCGGGGTAACCGGCGTACGGGGTCCGGGTGAGCGAGCCCACGCCCAGGTTGAACCCGGGCGAGCAGTACTGCCGCTCGTCGTAGCCGTACGGCGTGAACTCGGTGACGCGGTGCGGCCGTTCGGAGGCGGTCAGCACATGCCGCATCACCCGGTCGATCTCCGCGTCACCGCGCCTGCTCTGCTTGTACGTCAACTGCCCCCGGTCCCCGGCGCAGGCCAGCACGACGCCGTGCTTGACCCGCTCCACCCGCTCCGCGTTGCGGGCCAGCCAGGTGATCGCCCCGATGGTGCCGGGCGCGAAGATGAACCGGTAGGTGTAGTACGGGGTTTCCTCGGCCAGCGCCCGGGCCAGGAACGTCGCCACCGCCACGCCGGCCATGTTGTCGTTGGCCAGCGAAGGGTGGCAGACGTGGCAGGAGACGATCACCTCGTCGGAGACCTGCCCGTGGACCACGTGCTCGGCGTAAGTGAGGTGACCGTCCGCGAGCGTGGAGTCGATGCGGACCTCGTACTCGCCGTCCGGCATCGCGTCCAGCGTCTCCTGGGCCAGGCAGAACCCCCACTCCGGCTTGTAGTAGCTGGTGCGGTACGGCACCCAGCTCGGGCGGTCGGGCAGGGTGTGCAGGTGTTCGCGCAGCTCGGACAGCGGCATGGTCGCGGACACCGGCACGCTGTAGCCGAGCACATGCAGGCTGGACGCGGCGAAGTCGACGACCCGGTGGCCGGTGCTGTCGGCGATGTACGCGTCGCGGATGTTCCACTCCTGCGGCACCGTCCAGTCGAGCACCTGCGTCCCGGTGGGCACCTCGTGCACCTGCAGCGGCAGGTACTCGCCGACGATGTCCAAGGTGGCGCGGACACCGTCGCCGGTGATGCTCCGGCACAGCGGGTACATCCGCTCCACCAGGGCGTGCATCTCTTCGCCGGGAGGGGTCATCGGCGCCACCGCAGGGTGTCGTCGACGGTGCCGGCCTCGGACGCCGCGCGCAGCACGGCGAGCCGGGTGAAGCGCTGGTCGAAGTCCTCCTTGGTCAGCCCGAACTTCCGGTAGGCGTCGGCCAGTTCAAGCGCTCCCCGCTTGACCGACCACTCGATGTCGAAGCCGGGGATCGCGGCACGGAACCGGGAGAAGTCCACCCGGTAGGAGCGCGGGTCGGCCCCGTTCTCCCCGGTGATCCTCACCTTGGCGCCGGGCACCGCCTCGGCGACCTGCTCGGCGATCTCGGCGACCGTGACGTTGTTGGTCTCGCTGCCGATGTTGAACGGCCGGTCGTGGACCGCCTCGCGCGGCGCGGTCAGCGCGGCCGTGAAGGCACGGGCGATGTCGGCGGCGTGCACCAGCGGCCGCCAGGGGGTGCCGTCGGAGAGCACCAGGACCTCGCCGGACAGGAGGGCGTGGCCGACCAGGTTGTTCAGCACGATGTCGGCGCGCAGCCGGGGCGAGTAGCCGAAGGCGGTGGCATTGCGCATGTACACCGGGGTGAAGTCGTCGTCGGCCAGCTCGTGCAGGTCGTCCTCCACCCGCACCTTGGACTCCGCGTACGGCGTCACGGGGCGCAGTGGGGCGTCCTCGCCCACCAGGTCGTCGCCGCCTGCGGCGCCGTAGACCGAGCAGGTGGACGCGTACAGGAAGCGCCGCACTCCGGCGTCGCGGGCCAACTGGGCCAGCCGTACGGAGGCGTGGTGGTTGATGTCGTAGGTGAGTTCCGGCGCCAGCGAGCCCAGCGGGTCGTTGGACAGCGCGGCCAGGTGGATCACCGCGTCCACCCCGGCCACGTGTTCGGCCGTGACGTCGCGCAGGTCCACCCGGTGCCCCTGCGGGTCGGCGGGTGTCTCGCCGAGGACGGAGTCGGCGAACAGGCCGGAGTCGAGGCCGACGACCTCGTGTCCGGCGGCGGTGAGGACCGGGGCCATCACGGTGCCCAGGTAGCCCTGGTGTCCGGTAAGGAGTACGCGCATGGTTCAACCCCCCAGGTTGAGCGTGAGTTTGGTGACGGCGAACGCCTCGGCGTATCGCTCGTGGCATTCGATGCCGCGGATCCGGGCAAGGCCGAGGAAGGCTTCGCGGTCGTACCAGGGCCGGTGCCGCTGCGAGGCGTAGTGCTCCTGCAGCAGCCGCACCTTTTCTTCGGCGATGTCCGGCGACAGCGGCTGGTACGCGGCCATGCGGCCGAGGTCGCCGTCCCACTTGACGATCTCGTAGCCGAGGACCAGGTGGTCGCGGAACGCGGTGGGTATCAGCTGCGCGAGGCCGCGGTGGTCCTGGTGGGCGTCGTCGGTGCGCGGGGCCAGGATCAGGTCCGGGTCGGTCTGCGCGCGCAGTTCCTCGACCGCGGCCTTGGCCTCGTCCCAGTGCACGGGCTGCCGGCCGTCCGGCAGCTTGTGCACGGTCAGCCGCAGGTCGGCGCCCGGGCAGAAGGCGGCGAGCGCGGCCCGCTCCTCCTGCTCGCGCTCGGTGCCGCCGCCGGAGAGCACCAGCGCGTCGACGCGCAGGCCCGGCCGGGCATGACACAGCGTCAGCAGGGTGCCTCCTGCGCCGATGGCGATGTCGTCGCAGTGCGCGCCCACCGCGACGATCCGGTCCGGGCGCTGCCCGGCCCCGAGCCGGATCACGCGCTCACCGCCGCGCTGTCCTGCTCCCACACGGCCCACGGCCGGTCGCCCCGCGCGTAGGCCTCGTCGAGCGCGGCCCGCTCCTTCACGGTGTCGGTCGGCTTCCAGAAGCCGCGGTGCTGATGCGCCACCAGCCGCCCGCGCTTGGCCAGTTGGGCACATCCGTCGGCGACCAGGTCCCCGTTCTCCGGGATGTGGTCGAAGACCTCCTGGCGGAGCACGAAGTAGCCGCCGTTCTCCCACAGCGGCATGTCGCTCACCGCGGTGATGCCCCCCACCAGGCCGTCCTCGCCCAGGTCCACGCAGTGGAACGAGGACTGCGGCGGCACCACCATCATCGACGCACCGGCGTCGCGCCGGGAGAAGTTCTCGATCATCTCCGGCAGCGGGGCGTCGGTGAGCACGTCGGCGTAGTTGGCAAGGAACATCTCGTCGCCGTCCAGGTGGTGCCGTACGCGGCGCAGCCGCTCCCCGATCGGCGACTCGATGCCGGTCTGGGCGAACGTGATCGTCCAGTCGGCTATGTCGGTGGACAGCAGCTCGGTCTGCCCCTTGCGCAGCACGAAGTCATTGGACGTCGTCTCCTCGTAGTTGAGGAAGAAGTCCTTGATGTGGTGGGCGCCGTAGCCGAGGCACAGGATGAACTCCTTGTGCCCGAAGTGCGCGTAGTAGCGCATGACGTGCCAGATCAGCGGGCGCGGGCCGACCATCGCCATGGGCTTGGGCACGTCGTCGGAGGTGCCGTTGCGCATCCGCATCCCGTAACCGCCGCAGAACAGAACGACCTTCATGCTGTGACCTCTTCCGACGCGGCCTCGACAATGCTCAGTTCCGGGATGGGGAAGACCAGTCGGCCGCCCCACTCGTGCACGAAGGACAGCTGCTCGGTCAGCTCGGCCCGCAGGTTCCACGGGAGGACGAGCACGTAGTCCGGCTTGTCGGCGGCGATGTGCTCGGGCGGCAGGATGGGGATGCGGGTGCCCGGGGTGAACCGGCCGTGCTTGTACGGGTTGCGGTCGACCGTGTACGCGAGCAGGTCGGGCCGGATGCCGCAGTGGTTGAGCAGGGTGTTGCCCTTGCCCGGGGCGCCGTAGCCGACGACCGTCTCGCCGCGCTCGGCGGCCTCGATGAGGAACTTCAGCAGGTCCCGGCGCACCTTGGCCACCCGGGCGGAGAACTCGGTGTACCCGGACAGCTCCTGCAGCCCGGCCGCCTTCTCCCGGGCCAGCACGTCGGCCACCTGCTGGGTCGGCTCGCCAGCCACCTCGGCGGGCCGGGCCCACAGCCGGATGGAGCCGCCGTGGGTGGGCAGCAACTCGACGTCCACGAGAGTGAGTCCGCCGCTGGCCAGGGCCTGGATCGCGGAGGCGACCGTGTAGTACTGGAAGTGCTCGTGGTAGATCGTGTCGTACTGGTTCTCCTCGATCAGGGTCAGCAGGTGCTGCACCTCGATGGAGACCCAGCCGTCGTCGGCGACCAGGGAGCGCAGCCCCTGGGTGAACCCGACCACGTCGGGGATGTGTGCGTACACGTTGTTGGCCACGACGAGGTTTGCCGGGCCGTGCTCTTCGCGGACGGCCGCGCCGGTCTGAGGGCTCAGGAACTCCGTGAGCGTGGGCACGCCCTTGTCCCGTGCCGCCGCGCCGACGTTCACCGACGGCTCGATGCCCAGGCAGCGGATCCCGCGGTCCACCACGTGCTTGAGCAGGTATCCGTCGTTGCTGGCGACCTCGACCACGAAGGCGTCGGAGCCTTCGGTGTCGAGTCCCACCCGCTGCACTGCGTCGGCGACGAACGTCCGCGCGTGCTCCACCCAGGACGTCGAGTACGAGGAGAAGTACGCGTACTCCTTGAAGGTCTCCTCCGGCGTGATCAGCGGCGGGATCTGCGCCAGCCAGCAGTCGGTGCAGACCCGCAGGTGCAGCGGGTACGCCGGCTCGGGCTGGTCGAGTTGGTCAGCGGCGAGAAAGCTCTCGCATGGTGGCGTCGCCCCGAGGTCGACGACGCTCGCCATCGCCTCCGAGCCGCACAGTCGGCATCGTGTCATCTGCTGTTCCCATCCCCCCTGCTCGCGCGGGTGTCCCCGCCGCGAGTCTGTGCTGACCGCCCCGCGATCGCGGTGCGGTACTCATCAACCAGGCGGTCGAGGCCGACCGCCGGGCTGAAACCCTGTTCGTAACGGAGCCGGGCCGCTCGGCCCATCTCCCGGTTGCCGTCCGGCTCGGCCGTGATCCGGCGGATGCAGGACGCGAGCGAGGCGGACTCCCCCGGCTGGTGCAGCAGCCCGGTCACGCCGTCCTCGACGAGTTCGACGAAGGCGCCGTGCCCGGCGGCGACGACCGGGACCCCCGCCGCCATCGCCTCCACGACCACCAGGCCGAACGCCTCCAGCCAGGTCGAGGGCGCCACCACGGCGACCGATCGCGCGATGGCCTTTTGGCACTCCGCCGTGTCCAACAGGCCGACGTAGCGCACGTCGTCCCGGCCCGCCGCCCAGGCGGTCACCTCCGCCTCCAGTGGCCCGGTGCCGGCGATCACCAGCGGCACGCCCACTCCGCCGCTCGCCGCGAGCTCGTCCCACGCGGCCATGAGCAGCCGTACGCCCTTGGCCTCCGCGAGCCGGCCGAGATAGAGCAGATGCTCGCCCTCGCCTGCTCGCCGGTCGCCCGGGTCGGGTACGAAGTTGTGCTTCACGGCCAGCCGTTCGGCGGGCATGCCGGCCCGCACCAGGGTGTCGCGCTGCGCCGCGGAGATGCAGAGGAACCGCTCCACGCCGGACCACCAGCGCCGCCGGTTGGCCGACAGGCTGACCGCGAGCGGCACCGTGGCAAGGCGGGAGCCCCGGTAGCAGCCGTGCCGGACGGCGGGCAGCGGTACGGCGGATCCGACGCACTCGGTGCACGGCCGGCCGTCGCGCTGCAGCGTGCCGGGCGGGCAGACCTGGGTGTAGTTGTGCAGTGTGGCCACGGCGGGCACACCGGCGTCGGCGCAGGCGGCGAGGACCGCGGGCGACAGCAGCGGGAAGACGTTGTGGACGTGCACCACGTCCGGCCGCTCGCTGCGCAGCTTGGCGGCGAGCTCCGTGCGGACCGCCGGGTTCCACGGCACGAGCAGCGGCACCGCGACCTTGCCCAGCAGGGAGCGTGCGGCGATGTCGTCGCTGCGCCGCTCGAACAGCTCGACCCGGTGGCCGGCCGCGCGCAGCAGCTCCACCTCCTGGTCGACGACCTTGTTCTCCCCGCTCGGCTGCGCCGAGTTGTAGCGGTTGTGCACCACGAGGATGTGCATGCTCAGGTCACCTCCGATCGACGGGCCCAGCGCGGGACGCGTTGTCGAGGGACGTCGCGCGTCGAGAGTCGGGGGACTTCGGGCGTCGCGAGGTCAGGGGCGTGGGCAGGTGCCGCCGGTGCCGCCAGGAGAGAGGCGGCCAGGGCCAGATGCAGCAGATACGGTGAGGCGTCGCCGAGACCGGCCTCGGTGTACGAGGCCATCGCGCAGTAGCTGATCAGGAAGATCGCGCAGGACCTCTGCAGCGACGGTGGCCGCAGCAGCGCGACGCCGCCCAGCACGACGATGATCACCGCGACGAGGGTCACGCCGATCAGACCCTGCTCGTTGTAGACGGCCAGCCAGCTGTTGTCGATCGGCAGCCCTCCGAACGACTTGTCGCCCAGGCCCACGCCGAACAACTGCTCCGAGGTCGACCGGGGCGCGGACAGCAGGGCGTCCCAGACCTTGGCGCGGCCGGTGAGGCTGGAGAAGTTCTCCTTGCTCTGTCCGCGCAGGAACCACGACTGGAGCATGGACGCGAACCCCACCGCGACCACCGTGGCCAACAGCACCGCCCAGGTGAAGAAGCGGCGGGCGGCGGCGCTGGTCAGCAGGAGCGAGCCGATGGCCAGCACCAGCCCGACGAGCAGGCCGAGCGTGGCCGTGCGGGTGTGGGTCAGGGCGAGCAGGACGAGGGACGGCACGATGATGACCGCCGCGCTCTTCTTGTCGGTCCGGCGGCCCAGGAGGAGCAGCACGGTGAGCCCGATGATCACCGCGGCGTACTGTCCGATCTGCGGCGGGGTGAGCGGCCACAAGGCGCCGACCAGGCGTCCGCCGTAGAGGTCGGGCAGGGCCGCGCCCGGTGAGACGGCAAGGCCCGCGGCCACCGATCCGAGCACCGCGAAGTACATCCGGATGTGGTGCCGGACGAACGTCAGACCGCCGTCCCACCAGCGAGTGAGCAGCCACAGGGTGCCGACGAAGAGCGTCAGCCGGAAGCAGCGGAACAGCGCGCCGAACCCGGACTCCAGATTCGCGCTGGAGATCACGCTCGACACCAGCAACAGGGTGAGCAGGAAGACGTACGCACTGGATCGGATGCGCAGCCGGAGATTGACCGCGAGCGCCAGGGTGAACGCGGTTACCAGGGCGCCCATGGTGACCATCTGGATGAGGGAGCGGGGCAGCGGGACGATGGTCTTCGCCCCGGCGGAGCCGAGCGTGTTGAGGATCAGCAGCCCCCACACGATCCCGATGATCCTCGGTGTGCCGGCGGGGCGCGGTTCGGCGCCGGACAGCGTGCTCATCTCAACCACCGGCCTGTGCGCTGTAGGTGCTGCCCGCGTCCTGCCGGTACGGCGCGCCCTGCCAGCCCTGGAAGTCGAGCACCTTGCTGGGATCGTGGACGACGAAGGCCCACGGCCCGACGTAGACGTTGTCGTGCCAGCGGTTGTGCTGCTTGAGTGTGATCGCGTCGGCCACCTTCTCGCCCTGGTAGGGCGACCAGTCCGGATAGGTGCCGTAGTTGGAGAGCACCGCCATGCGGTCGCACTTCGTCGTGCACTTCAGGACGGACTTGTCCAGCACGAAGCGGTTGTCGTGGATGTCCACCCGCTGGGTCTTCCACCGGCAGTCGGCGTACAGCGGTGCCTTGGTGATCGTCGACTTCGTGCAGCGGCTGGTCTTCTTCACCAGCAACGTGCAGTCACCGGAGGAGGTGTTGGCCGGGCTGTTGCAGAACCGGTCGGCGTTCTCCCACAGGGTGATACCGGACCAGTTGTTCTCCAGCAGGTTGCCATAGATCTCGATCTTGTTCGTGCGGGCTTTGATCCGTGGTTCGCCGCCGGACTCGGACAGGTAGACGGTCGCGAACGGGAAGGTGTCGCCGCGGCCTGCTGCCTTGCGGCCCTCGACCCAGTTGTTGCGCCGGATCGTGTTGTTGCGGATGACGGCGTTGTAGCTGGTCTCGTAGATCAGCGCGGCACCGTCGTTGGCCTCCAGCACGTTGTCCTCGATGCGGAAGTCGTTGTTGTTGGTGTCCGCCCACAATCCGGTTCCGCGGTTGTCGTGCACCCAGTTGCCGCGTACGTCGGCGCCGTCGACGGCCCAGAACTTGATGCCTCCGGTGCAGCCGCAGCCCTGCTGCCGCCGCTCCCAGTCACCGGTGTTGTTGCCCACGATCTCGTTGCCCTCGACCACCAGACCGCTGATACGGCCGCTGCCCTTGTAGGCGTTCATGCCGTACTGGCCGTTGGCGCGCAGGCAGTTGGCGCGCACCTGCTGCCGGGCCCCGGCCATCAGCCCGGCACCCAGGTTGTTCTGGATCGTCGAGTGCTCGATCACCCATCCGTCGGCCGAGTCGTGGTTGACCACACCCTCGTTCTGCGGCGGGACGAAACCCTGCACGGTCAGATACCGGATGGTGACGCCCTGGGCGGTGCCGGCGAACGCGTACTGGTTGGTCTTGCGGCCGTCGAGCACCGCGCCGGGCGCGCCGAGGTAGCGGTCCCCCTTCTTGGGGATGACCTGGGCGTAGCGGTCGGGGTCGAGCCGGTGCTTGCCCGGTCGCAGCCAGAACGTGGTGTTCGGGGGGCTGCTCTTGGTCTTCGCGGCCAGGTCGCCGACCTTCGCGGGGTCGACCGTCACCGCGCCCGCCGGTGCCTTCGCCGGCCCTTCCTCGGGCTTGGCGCACACCCGGGCCACGGGCGTGGACCGCGCCCCGGACGTGGTGGGCGCAGCGGTCGCCGTCGCCTCGGCGGGCTGTGTGCCGTCGCAGCCGGTCAACGCCAGCAGGGCGAGCGTCAGCGGTGCCGCCGCCCACGCCCAGTGCCGCCTCTTGATCCCCACGCGCCCCTCCTAGCCGCGGAACCTGAGCACGGTGGTGAAGCCCTCCGTGCCGTCGGTGAAGCCGGTGCCGACCAGGGTGGTGGCGGGTTCCTTGCGCCCGAATCCCGCGGAGTACCAGCCGAGCGGCGGATCGGTCTCGCCGCGATGTGCCTGCCAGGACAGCTGCCCGGGCAGGTCGAGCACCGCGGAGCGGTCCTCGCCGTCGCGGGTCCAGGTGAGTTCGGCCCGGTTGTCCACCAGGTCCGCGGTGATCGCCGGGCCGAGGTGGAAGGCCAGCCGCACGGCCCCGCCCGGGCCGCGCACCTCGTCGACCACCCTCAACTCCAGGCTCTCGGGCGCAAGTTCCACTTGGCGGCGGTGCACCGAGCCCTGGTAGCCGTCGTGTTCCGCGCTCCAGCGGGCCGCCCCCGCGCCGGAGGTGTCCGCGGCCAGTACACGGGTGTGGGCATGCCGGGTCCACAGGAACGGACCGCCCGAGACGGACTGGTCGGCGCCGTCCAGCTGCAGGGTGTTGTGGCCGAGGGTGGAGCGGAAGTACTGCCGCCACTCGGGCTGCCCGTGGTAGCAGTACGTCCCCGGGTCGGCGAGCACGTCGACCCCGTCGTGCCGGACCTCCACGGACAGCGCGTCCGCGTGGGCGTGGGCGGCGATGGACAGGAAGCCGTGCGGGCCGCCGTCGCAGCGGCACCAGATCTCCTCCGGGCCGCGCAGGATCGTGAGCCCCGCGTCGGCGAAGTGGTCCGGCCGGCTTGCCGGGCGGGTCACGGCCGGTGCGGTTGTGTTCTTCGGGTACGGCTTGATGAGCGCGGCCAGCAGCGGGGTGCGCACATCGGTGCCGGTCACGGTCGGCCACCAGGCGAGCCGGCCGAACACCGCCTCCCCGGTGGACAGCAGCGAGCCCCAGCGGTCGGTGCCCTCGCCGTCCAGGACCAGACCGTGTCCGTCGTCCGCGTCGCCCTGGCGCGGTGGCCGCAGCCGGTTGTCGACGACGGCGGCGAGCGCGTCGGTCATGCGCAGCAGCACCAGGCGGACGGTCGAGGGGACCGGCACGCCCGCGGCATCGGCCTCGGCCACCGCGGCCAGACCGAGCTCCAGCACCAGGCCGTGGTACTCGGAGGCCAGCTCACGGTTGAGGCCGGAGAGGAAGGTGTTGCTGCGCAGATGCCGGTCGAGCGAGCGCAGGGCGTCGGCCCGCCAGCGCTCAGAGGCGGGGAACCAGCCGAACGCGCAGGCCGCGGCGAACTGCCCGGCGGCCTCGGCGATGACGTGGTTGTTCGCCGACGATCCGCGGCTGGGGAAGGCGGCCAGCCACCGCTGGTGGTGCCAGATCTGGTTCAGGGCCACCGGGTTGTCCTCGAACAGCCCGGCCGCGCCCGGCCATCCCTCCAGCAGCCGGCGCATCCACACCCACGACAGCAGCCGGATGCCCAGCTCGATGCCGCTGACCCAATGGACGCCGTGCAGCGGGGGGTTGGCCTCCCACCACGACCGCAGGTGCGCGGCCACGCGCTCGGCGTACCGCTCGTCCCCGGTGATCGCGTAGGCGGCGGCGAGCTGGGTGAGGTGGTGGTGCCGGGACAGCTCCCAGATCTGCTTGATGTCCCCGACCGCTTCCTCGCTGCGGTACGGCACGTCGAAGGCATAGCCCGCCGGGGCCCGCCGCCCGGTCTTCGGGTCGTACCACCAGTCCGGGTCGACGAGGTCGTCGCGGACCACCCCGAAGTACTGGACGTGCCCGTCCATCAGCCGGTCCGCCTCGGCCACGAGGCGCTTAGCGGCGTCCGACGGCACCGCGGCGATCGCCTCGGCTGACAGCACCGCGGTGAACCGGGCGCCGGTCACGCTCGGGCCGGCCGGCGGCGCCGACCGCCACCGCCGTCTGCGCACCGTGTCGCCCACCCGGCCGGCGACCTCCTGCGGTCCCATCCGGGAGAGCCGTCGCAGGTACCAGCCCGCGCTCATGGTCATCGCGTGTTCTCCAACGTCACCGGCGCGCCGCCGGCCAGGCCGGTCTGCACGGCGAGGGTGGCCGCCGTGGTGGCGACCAGCGACTGCAGCGGCACCGGCATCGGGCCGCCGGTCCGAACGGCCTTGATGAACGCGGCGAGTTCGGCGTTCTGGCCCTTGTCGCGGGCCTTGGGCAGCCGTGAGCTGACCCACTTCTTGCGACCGTAGACCGAGGCGCGGACGAAGTCGTCGAGGCGCAGCACCTTGCCGTCGGCGACCAGGTCGAGCGTCTCCTTGGGGAAGCCGGGGGCGCCGGTGGTGACGTAGCTGATGGTGGCGCTGGATCCGTCCGGGTAGCGCAGCACGACCTGCAGGTCCTCGTTGCCGGACGGGGCGACCGCGTAGACGGAGACCGGGTCGGCGTCGAGCAGCCAGCTCGCCGTGTCGATGAAGTGGCCGCCCTCGCCGGCGAAGCGTGAGCCCTCGGTGCCCTGTTGCAGGTACCAGCTGCCGTGCTGCAGTTGGCCCGCGTTGACCAGGTAGCGCAGGCTCGCCGGACCGCTCCGGGTGCCGAACTGCTTCCGTGCCTCCTGCAGCAGCGGCGCGAAGCGGCGGTTGAAGCCCACCTGCAGCCGGTCGTTGCCGGACTCCTCCACCGCAGCCAGCACACTGGCCAGCTCGTCCTCGGTGAGCGCCAGGGGCTTCTCCACGAACACCGTCTTGCCGGCCAGCAGTGCCTTGCGTGTCAGGTCGGCGTGCGAGCTGTGCCGGGTGACCACGAACACCGCGTCGATGGACTTGTCGCCGAGCACGGCGTCGAGGTCGGTGGTCGCCTCGGTGAAGCCGAACTTCCGCTGCGCGTTGGCCGCGGACAGGGCGGTGGTGGTGACGACGGTCGACAACTCCACGCCGTCGCGCTGTGCCAGGTGCGGCAGCAGCATCGACGTCGCATAGTTCCCGGCGCCGACGAACGCCAGCTTCACCGACGTCCTGGCGGCGCGGGCCGGGTTCGGCTTCACGTTCACCGCGGGTACGGCCACCGCCGGGGCCGCCGCTTCCCCGGTGCCCTGCGCCTGTTCCGGGTAGCGGAACAGCGCGGTGACGGCCTTCAGCTCGCCGTCCTTGAGGCGCTGGTAGGTCTCGACGGCGTCGTCGAAGTCGGCGACGTGGGAGATCAGGGGCTCCACGTCGACCTTGCCGCGGGCGGCGAGGTCGAGGAAGCAGGCCAGGTTGCGGCGCTCGGTCCAGCGCACGTAACCGATCGGGTAGTCGCGGCCCTCCAGTTCGTACGACGGGTCGTAGCGCCCGGGACCGTACGAGCGGGAGAAGCGGACGTCGAGTTCCTTCTCGTAGTACGCGTTCCACGGCAGGTCGAGGCGGCACTTGCCGATGTCGACGACCCGGCCGCGGTCCCGGGCCAGCTTGGCGGCCAGCTCCACGGGCTGGTTGCTGCCGCCGCCGGCGGCCAGGTACACCTGGTCCACGCCGTGACCGTCGGTGAGTTCGGCGACGGCGTTCTCCACGGCGGCGGAGGCGGGATCGCCACAGGCCGCGGCGCCCAGCTGCTCGGCGAGTTCGCAGCGCGCCGGGTCGGGGTCGGCGCCGACGACGCGGACTCCCGACGCGGTCAGGAGCTGCACCACCAGCTGCCCGATCAGGCCGAGGCCGATGACCAGGGCCACTTCGCCGAGCTGCGGCTCGCCCTGGCGGACGCCCTGCATGGCGATCGACCCGACGGTGCCGAAGG
The DNA here is from genome assembly GCF_053598255.1 of Streptomyces sp. NPDC001157. NCBI lineage: Bacteria > Bacillati > Actinomycetota > Actinomycetes > Kitasatosporales > Streptomycetaceae > Streptomyces > Streptomyces sp. NPDC001157. Next base: position 82,069 of record NZ_JBSFJW010000031.1, on the reverse strand, counting down.
CCGCGTGCTGTGGCGCGAGACCGTCCGGCACCGGGACGTAGAGGTTCTTGGGCACCCAGTTGAGCTCGGCGTGCAGGGCGTGCTCGTTGCCGGCGCAGGCCACCAGGTCGCCGACCTTCACATCGTCGATGCCGGCGCCGACCTGCTCGACCACCCCGCACAGCGAGTAGCCCAGCGGCGTGTAGGAGTCCAGCTTGCCCATCACCTTGCGGTAGGTGGCGGGCACCCCGTTGGTGGCCACGCTCTGCATGACCTTGGCCACCTGGTCGGGGCGGGAGCGGGCCTTGCCCAGCATCGACATGCCGGCCTCGGACACCTTCATCAGCTCGGTGCCGGTGGAGATCAGCGAGTAGGTGGTGCGGACCAGCACACCGCCCGGCTTGCACCCCGGTACCGGCACGTCGAGCACCGCCAGCTCGCCGCTCTTGTAGTTCTGTACTACCTGTTTCACCCGAACTCCTCTGAAGTTCCTAAGCCGTCAAACGAGTGCTCTGGCCGGACCCAGAGGTCGCGTCGCGATACCAGTACTCGAGCGTCAGTACGTGCCACAGATGCTTGGAGAAGTCCTGCTGCCCTGCGGCGTCCTCGGCGACCATCCGCTTCAGGGCGTCGCGGCGCAGGATCCCGGAGCGGACGAGTTCGCCGTCGTTGACCACCTCGCGCACCAGCGGTGCCAGATCGCGGCTCATCCAGGCCCGCAGCGGGGCGCTGAACAGGCCCTTGGGCCGGTACACGATCTCCCGGGGCAGGATCGAGGTGGCCGCCTCCTTCAGGACCGCCTTGCCCTGCCGTCCGACGATCTTGCGGTCGCCGGGGATCGCGAACGCCGCCTTGACCACCTCGACGTCCACGTACGGCGTCCGTACCTCGGTCGAGGCGGCCATGCTGGAGCGGTCCGTGTACGTGAGGTTCAGGCCCGGCAGGAACATCCGGGCGTCGGTCAGGCACATGCGGTTGACGAAGTCGTCGAGGTCGTTGTCCTGGTAGACGTCCTGATGTTCGGTCAGTACGTCGTCGACCGTGCCGGCCAGGTCCGGGTCGAGCAGGGCGAGCAGCTCGTCCTGGTCGTACATGGTGTAGCTGCGCCGGAAGGCGGTCTCCTCCGGCAGATCGGCGAAGGACAGGAACCGCTTGGCGAAGCGCACCGACCGGAAGCCCCGGCGGGAGGTGGCGACCGGCAGCCGGTCCACGGCCGCTGACACTCCGCGCCGCAGGGGCCGCGGGACCCGCTGGTAGCGCAGCGCGATCAGGTTGGCCAGGTGCTTGCGGTAGCCGGCGAACAGCTCGTCGGCGCCCATCCCGGAGAGCATCACCTTGACCCCGGCCTCGCGTGCGGCCGTGCAGATCAGATACGTGTTGATCGCGGCGGGGTCGCCGATCGGCTCGTCGAGGTGGTACGTCATCTGCGGCAGCAGGTCGAGCACGTTCGGGGCGATCTCGATCTCGTGCAGGTCGACGCCGAACCGCTGGGCCACCTGCCGGGCATAGCGCAGGTCGTCGGGCATCGCCTCGAACTTGGCGTCCTCGGCGCGGAATCCGATCGTGTAGGCGGAGATCCCGGGCTGGTGGCGGGCCGCCAGCGCGGTCAGATAGCTGGAGTCGAGGCCGCCGGAGAGGAAGGTGGCCACGGGGACGTCGGAGAGCAGATGGCGCCGGGTCGACTCCTCGACAACGGCGGCCAGGTCGGGCTGCTCGCCGGACCGGGCCCGCTCCCGGCCGTCGGCGGCGACGTCCTTGAGGTTCCAGTAACTGCCGCGCTCCACCCGGCCGTCGGGCCGGATCCGCAGCCAGCTTCCCGGCGGCAGCTTCTCCGCTTCGCGGAACGCGCAGCGCGAGTCCGGCACCCAGTAGTACAGCAGCGAGGAGACCAGCGCCGCGTGGTCCACCTCCAGCTTGCCGCCGGTGGCGTTGGCGAGCGCCTTCAGCTCGGAGGCGAACACCAGGCCCCCGCCGCGCCGCAGCAGGAACAGCGGCTTGATGCCCAACTGGTCGCGTGCCAGGACCAGTTCACCGGTGCGCTCGTCGAAGATCCCGAACGCGAACATGCCGCGCAGCCGGGGCAGGCAGTCCGTGCCCCAGCGCCGCCAGGCCTCAAGCAGCACCTCGGTGTCGGAGGTGCCGCGGAAGCGCGCCCCGGCTGCCTCCAGCTCGGCGCGCAGCTCGGGCGCGTTGTACAGCTCGCCGTTGTACGTCAGGGCGAGGCCGTCCGAGACCATCGGCTGGGCGCCGGTCTCGGTCAGGTCGATGATGGAGAGGCGGCGGTGTCCGAGCTGTACCTCGCCGTCACCGGCGGGGTGCCCGTAGCGGCCGGCCCCGTCCGGACCGCGGTGGGCGAGGGTGTCGGTGAGCCGGTCGGTGACGACCTTTCCGTCCGGCCAGCGGTAAGTGCCTGCGATGCCACACATGTGCTACCGCCCGTCCTGGTCGTTGCCCGGGACGCGTGCGGCCCAGATCGGCTGCCGCTCCGTCCGCGGCTGGTTGGTGCCGTTGTGCCGGGGCGGGTGTTCGGCGCGGCCGCGCAGCGCGGTGTGCAGCCCGTCCCACAGGGTGCCGTCGGTGCGGTCGCGCGGATCGGGGTCGATCAGCACCACACCGATCACCGGAATGCGCTGGTCGGCGAGCTGCCGGGCCACGGTGTGCAGCCAGGCGGCGCTGCCGTGTCCGGCCCGCACGACGAGCACGGTCTGGGTGCCGAGGTAGCGCAGGTCGGTCCAGGCTGTGCCGGGCGCCACCGAGCCGACGCCGATGCGGCGCTCCTGCGGCGACAGGGTCGCGGCACGCTCGCCACTGACCACGGTCGGATCTCCTGGCTTTGTGCGGCCTTCGAGCTGCGTGCCGGGCAGACCGTCGACGACGGTCACCGGGCCCTGGGCCGCCATGGCCCTGGCGAGGTCCAGGGCGATCACGCTGGTGCTGCGCGCGCAGCCCAGTTCCAGCAGCGACACCGGTTCCGCCGAGTCACCCGTGGTGCGGGCCAGGGTCGCGGTGAGCCGTTCGCGTGTCACCCGGGTGCGTCGGCGCTGCCACAGCTTGCCCGACCGGCGGGGCAGTTCCGCGATGACGGAGGCGCCCAGGTTGGCGGCGATGTCCCGGCGCAGCACGGGGCGGTCCGCCACCACGGTGCCGACCGCGGCCAGCGCAAGACCGAGGACGAGGCCGAGGATCAGCCCGACCGCGGCGTCGGTGACCAGGGCCTTGGGCAGGGAGTGGCGCACCGCGCGCGGGGTGTCCACGATCTGCGTGCCTGCGATGACCTGGGGGGTGCCGGTGCGGGCGTCCGCGGCGCGCTGGTCGAAGTCGGAGATGCGCGAGTTGAGTTCGGCGCGGCGGGCGAAGAGCGACTCGATGCCGGCCGACGCCTTCGGGTCGCTGTCCGGTGACCGGTTTCCGATCTCCTTGTTGACCTGGGCGAGCTCGACGCGCATGCGGTCACGCTGGTCCAGCAGGGCCTTGGCCTCGGCCTGCGCGGTGTCCTTCATCCGCCGCACATGGTCCGCGACGAACGAGTCGGCCAGCGCCTTGGCGCGGGCCACCGCCTGCGCGTCGCTGTCGCCGGTCACGGTGATCTGCAACAGGTTGTTGGTCAGACCGGCACCCTGGTAGTCCTTCATGAAGTCCTCCGGTTTTTCCGGGGACTTCAGGGACTGCAGGGCCTTGTCGGCGATCCGCGTGGTCTGCAGCAGCTGGACGTCGGTGCGGATCAGCGTTCCGGTGTCGTTCGGCTGGTCCTCCGCGTGCGCGACCAGCACCTTGGTCACCGCGGTCGGCGGCGGCGGCATCAGGACCGCGATCGCGGCGCCGGCCAGCAGGCCGAAAAGCGCCATGGTCGTCCACAGGCGGCGGCGCCTGCGCACCGCCACCACCAGCGCCTGCAGGTCGATGAGCGGGGTGGCGGCCGACGACTCCGTGGTCGTGCTCGTCGTCACGCTGAACCTCCTGTTGCGTGGCCGCGCACCGCGAGCGCCAGCGTGGCGTCGTCCGGAAGCGGGCCGGCGGACGGCGTCGGGCGGGCCTGGACCAGGTCGGCGACGACGATGCCGACGACCTCGTGCCTGCCGTCCGCGCAGGCCTCCGCGATGCCGGCGAGCTCCTCCGCGGTCCAGCTGTCCGCGCTGAGGACCACCAGGGCGCCGGACTCGGTGCCGCGGTCCGGGACCACCGGCCGGTCCACCGAAACCTCCACCATCCGCAACGTCGGAGTGCTCCTGGCCTCGGCGACGAGCTGTCCTGCGGCCCGGCGGGCGATGTCGTCGCCCTCCGGTACGACGACCAACAGCCGCTGGGCAGAGGGCAGTCGCTCCCTCAGGCGAGCACAGACCCGCCGGTAGCGGAGCCGTCGTGAGGCTTCGTCGCCGGACTTCTGCGGGGCCGGCAGGTCCCAGGGGGTGTCGACGCCGAGGAGCCGGCGGAGCCGGGCTCGTGGGCCCGCGGCTTCCGGCCGGTGGGCGCGCCGTTCACCGTCCACGTCGACGGTGCCGAGGAGCGTCGAGCCCAGCGCCGCGGCGATCTCCGGTTCGGTGCGCAGCCGCCGGTTCATCCGTGCGGCGACGAGATGGCCGATGACCGCGAGCAGGAAGAACAGCAGCGCTCCGCCGACGATGAGCTGCATCCTCGTCGGCGCCGCCTCACCGGTCGGCGGGGCGGCGGGCCCCATGACGACCATGCCTGCCTTGTTCGTCGCCGGGTTGGCCTCGTCCACCTTCTTCATGGCCCCCTCCAGCGAGGTGCGCAGGTTCTCCAGCGCGGTGCGGGCCTGCACGCTCTCCACGGTCTGACCGGGGTCGGCCGCCTTGGCCAGGTCGCTGATGCGGCGGCTGGTCTCCTCGACCTTCTTGCGCAGCGCGTCGTTCGCCGTGGTGGTCGCGGAGTCCGTGCCGCTGCCCGCGATCTGCGCGGTGTACTGCACGAACTGCTGGGCCACCTGGTCGGCGAGCTGCTGTGCCCGCTTCGGGGTGTCGGCCGTACCCGAGATCGTGATGATGTTCCCGTCCGCGGCCTTGGCGCTGACCTGTTCCCGAAGCTCGGTGTCGCTCACGCCGGACCAGTGCAGCGCGTCGCCCGCGCGGTCGACCACCGCCGAACTGGTCGCGAGGTCCACCTGGGTGAGCAGCTCGCGCTCCTCCCACAGTCCCGGCAGCAGGACCGGGGCCGACGCCGTGTATCGCGGCGGGAACACCACGACCGAGGCGCCGAAGCCGACCAGCGCGCCCACGACGGCGAGGACGGCGAGCAGCCGCCAACGCCGACTGAATATCCGCCCGATGGTGACCAGGCGTATCGTGTCCTCGCTCAACTGCGCTGCCTCTTCCCTGTCCGGACCGGCGCGACCGCCGACACCGGGGTGTGGTCACGGCAGGCGGCGGTGTAGGCGGCGAGCAGCGACGCTTGTGAGTTCTCCCAGGAGAGCGGCCCGCTGATCCGCTCCTGGCCGATCTTGCCCATGCGGGCCCGCTTGTCCGGATCGTCCATCAACTCCGCGACCAGTTCGGCGAACCGGGCCTCGTCGTTGGCGGGCGCGTAGACGGCGGCGTCACCGGCCGAGACGCGCGCCTCCTTCAGCTCGAAGGAGACGATCGGCCGGCCCATCGCCATGTACTCGAGGACCTTGTTCATGGTCGACACGTCGTTGAGCGGATTGCGCGGGTCGGGAGACAGGCACACGTCCGCGGTGGACAGGTAGCGCACCAGGTCGGCGTCCGGAATGCGTCCGGTGAACTGCACCTGCTCGGTGAGACCGAGCTTCTCGGACAGCTCCACCATCGCGTCGAAGGCGTCGCCGGAGCCGACGAACACCGCATGCCAGTCGGTCCGTCCGAGCTCGTCGCGCAGCTTCGCCAGCGCCCGCAGGGCGTAGTCGACACCGTCCTGAGGGCCCATGACGCCGAGGTAGCACAGCAGATGGGGCTTGCCGCGCTTCAACTCCGGCTCGGGCGGCACCGGTTGGAACCGCTCGATCTGGGGCGCGCTGCGCACCACGAAGACGTCCTCCGGGCGCTTGCCGCCACGGCGCACCGCGACGTCCCGGTAGCTCTCGTTGGTGGCGAGGACGATGTCGGCGGCCCGGTAGGTCCGCCGCTCCAGCGCGCACACGCCGCGGTAGAGCAGATCCTTGCCGCGGTCGAACCGGGACAGGTACAGCTCGGGCACCAGGTCGTGCTGGTCGAAGACGAACCGCGCGCCGCGCCGCTTGAGCCACAGGGCCGGCAGGAACAGCAGGTCGGGCGGGTTGCAGGCGTGGACCACGTCGACCGGGCCGACCTTGCGGGCCAGCCGGGCCGTGTGCCACAGCGCCGATCCGTACTCCTTCAGATAGCCGGCCGGCCCTCCGGTGGCCGCGCGCAGCGGGTAGCGGTGGATCCGCACCCCGTCGATCACGGCCTCCGGCTCGGTGTCGCGCTTGGTGCCCTGCGGACAGATGACGTCCACCGTCCAGCCCGCGTCGCGCAGTGTCGTGCACTCCTGCCACACCCGCCGGTCGAAGGGCACCGACAGGTTCTCCACCAGGATCAGGGCGCGTCGCCCCGACCCCTCACCGCTTCTTGCATTACCAAGCAAGGCCCACGTACCCCGGTTCGGCCCGGCGCTCGTCGGCGTCGGGAAGGTGGATGAGGTCGACGATCACCGGGGCGTTCCCATGGGGCAGCACCGACAGCACGGCCGGGTCCCTGGTCCCGACCAGGCACACCTCGGCATGGTCGAGCACCTCCTCGACGGACTCCGCGAGCAGCTGCGCGAGGTGCGGCAGCCGGTTCTCGATGTACTCGCGGTTCGCGCCGAGCAGCCGGGACAGGCTCACATTGGCGTCGTAGATCTTGAGGTCGTACCCCTTGCCGAACAGCCGCTCCGCCAGCTCGACGAGCGGGCTCTCGCGCAGGTCGTCGGTGCCGGGTTTGAAGGACAGTCCGAACATTCCCACCCGGCGCTTGCCGGTGCGCTCGACCAGGTCCACCGCGCGCTGCAGATGGTCGGCGTTGGAGGGCAGCACGTGGGAGAGGATGGGCACCGAGACGTCGGCCCGCTGCGCCGCGTGGACCAGGCTGCGCAGGTCCTTGGGCAGGCAGGAGCCGCCGAAGGCGAAGCCGGGGCGCAGATAGGCGGGGCTGATGTTCAGCTTGCGGTCGGCGAGGAACACGTCCATCACCTGGTGGGAGTCCACGCCGAGGGCCTGGCACACCGCGCCCAGCTCGTTCGCGAAGCCGATCTTCAGGCCGTGGAACGCGTTGTCCGCGTACTTGATCGCCTCGGCTGTCGGGACCGGCACCCGGAACACCTCGCCGGGCAGGCCCTCGTACAGCGCAAGCACCGCCTCGCCGCTTGCCGCGTCGAGCTCGCCGATGACGGTCTTGGGCGGGTCGAAGAAGTCCCGCACGCTGGTGCCCTCGCGCAGGAACTCCGGGTTGACCGCGACCCCGACGTCCACCCCGACGGTGCCGCCGAGGTTCTTCTCCAGGATCGGCACCAGCAGGTTCAGGCAGGTGCCCGGGAGCATGGTGCTGCGGAACACGACGGTGTGCCGCCCGCCGCGCTCGGCGAGCGCGGCGCCGATCTCCTCGGTGACCCGCTCCAAGTACGTGGTGCACAGACTGCCGTTGGGCTCCGACGGCGTGCCGACGCAGACCAGCGAGATCTCGCTGTCCATGATCGCCTCACGGACGTCGGCGGTGGCGCGCAGGGCTCCGGTCCGCACGACGTCGGCGATCAGCTCGCCGATCCGCTCCTCGACCACCGGGGCCTTGCCGTCGTTGACCAGGTCGACCTTCACCTGGTTGACGTCCACGCCGATGACCTCGTGCCCCATGCTGGCCAGGCACGCGGCCGACACGCAGCCCACGTAACCGAGCCCGAAAACACTGACTCTCATGACCCGTTCCTCCCCCCACGCAGGCCCTTGTGGCCTGCGGTCCCCCCAGCAAGGCCCTTGTGGCCTGCCGTCCACATGTCGGCCGGACGACGCCCCCCGCGCATCAGTAGGCCCCCTGCCCGTGAAGCACCGCACGCATCGTCTTCCACAAGATCACCGTGTCGAGGGCGAGCGACCAGTCCTCCACGTACCGCAGGTCGAGGCGGACCGCCTCCTCCCACGGCAGGTCGCTGCGTCCGCTGATCTGCCACAGGCCGGTGAGCCCTGGCTTGACCAGCAGCCGCCGCCGGATGTCCGGGTCGTACGCGGCGCACTCCTCCGGGAGGGGCGGCCGTGGACCGACGAGCGACATCGATCCGGTAAGCACGTTGAAGAGCTGGGGTAGTTCGTCGATCGAGTACCGGCGCAGCACCCCACCCACCCGGGTCACCCTCGGATCGTGGCGGACCTTGAACAGCAGCCCTGCGCCCTCGTTCTGGTCGGCGAGTTCGGCACGTGCCCGGTGGGCGTCGACGACCATGGTGCGGAATTTGAGGATGGTGAACTCGCGGCCGTCCTTGCCGACCCTGCGTTGGCGGTAGAAGGCCCCGCCCCGGCTGTCCAGCAGCACGAGCAGCGCGACGAACACCATCAGCGGCGCGAACACCATCAGCAGGACCGCCGAGCCCACCCGGTCGACGACCGCCTTGATGGCCCGCCGGCCCCCGGTGAAGGTCGGCATGCTGACCCGCAGCAGCGGGATCCCGAGCACCGCGTCGACGTGCAGCCGCGGGCCGGCCACCTCCATCAGCACCGGGGCCACGACCATCTCGGCGTCGCTGCCTTCGAGGTTCCAGGCCAGCCGCTGCAGCCGGTCCGGTGTCCAGTACGGGTCCGGTGTGACCGCGACGACGCGGTAGCCGTCGTGGCGGACGTGCTTGGCGACGTCCGTCAGCCGGCCGACGACCGGCACGCCGTCCAGTTGGTCGCCGTCGAGGCCGCGACCGTCCGTCGTGCACACCGCCTCCACGCGCCAGCCGATGTGCGGGAACTTGCGGGTCCGGGTGATCAGGTCGCGCACCGTGTCCGGGCTTCCGGCGGCGAGCACCGGTCTGAGGCACTGCCCTTCTTTGCGCTGCTTGTGCAGCCACAGCCGCAGCAGATACCGGGCGGTCATGGTGACCAGCGCGATCGCGGGGATCGCGACGAATATCCAAAGCTTGATGTTGCGCGAGGTGAGAGCTATCCCGCCGAGCGCCAGTACGACGGTCGCCGCGAACAGTGAGCGTCCGAGTCTTCGGAATTCCTCGGCACCCTGGCCGAGGACGGCCGGGGCCCACGCCCGGCCCACCGCAAGCGCCGCCAGCACCAGCAGCTCGGTGCCGAAGGCGAGAATCCCCCACTTCTCGTGCCAGTTGGCCGCGTCCCGGGCCCCGAAGAATTCGCCTATCCCGGCCACCACCAAGGCAGTGGCCACGGTGTCGCTGGTCATCACGGTACGGCGGTACCGCTGCTCCCAGTCGTTCGCGGGCTGACTGATCGCCTCTTTCGCCAGACGCCCGCGCGCCGACGAAAAAGGGTCGACTATTCCCCCCTGCCGCACAGAAACCCCCCGGTCCCCAGTGATACGACGTGTTCGCCCAACACTGCTGCCCCTCCCCCCGGGAGGCCCCCGCCTCCCGCACGCTTCCTCCCCATGGGAGGTCCCCGCCCCCGCGATGCGCTGTCCCTTCCCGAGAGAGGCCCCCGCCTCCCGCGCACGACATCACGGCTACTGCAACCGCACCTGAACAACTCGCCCTGGCCGCAGCAGACTCACCTGCCCGGCCAGACTCTCGAGCTGTACGGAAACCCGTCGACGCCTCGGATGCGCCCCGCACCCGAAGCCCCTCTCGGGCCCCAAGAATTGATCACCCCCACGTCGGCGCCAGAAACGCGGCTACTGGCCCTCTGCATCGCCGACCCATGGATCACCATTTGTCGCCTCGTGTCCCAGCATGCGAAGCAAGGTCAATCTAGACCATCGGAACCCGCCTGGAGAGAGGAACGTGTGGAATTTGTGCTGGAGATTTGAAGATGGCTCCAATGGATCGGTGACCGCCTACGGGTGCCGCGGCGACGGAGGACGTGCCGTGTGACCTGTGCTGCCGCGCGCGCTCACGGTCTGCCCCGCGGATCTTGCTCGGTGAGCAAGGGGCGGTGGTTGCAGGTGAGGGCGAGCGACAGCACCGGGAAAACGGAACCTCACCGCCCTGTTCACGCGGGCAGATGCCGACGCTCACAAAAGGCGCTACGTGGACGACGAGGAAGTCAAGGGTCACTTTCGACAATCTGCGCGATGGAACGCCGCGTTCCGCTTGGCGTCGACACGGCGCTCACCCTTGAGGCCGAGGGAACGTCCACCTGGGCTTCGCATTCACCGCATTCCCCACCTTCTCCGCCCCAGACGGAGCCGTCCGCATAGCTGCCCGAGCCACCAAGGCGGGCCATATAGTCCAGCGGTAGCGGCTGTTGGTGCAGGGCGGCCGCTTCAGCGGGGGGTGGTCGCAAGGAGCAGCACCCCGTCCACACACAGCGGCCAGATGGTTGCACGCTGCTTGAGCCTGCCTGCCGTCAGCTCTCCAGTCGGTAGCCGTGTCCGCGCAGGGTGGTGATCTGCGGGAGCCGGCACGACTGGCCGGCCCTGTCAGCGGCTTCGGTGAGGCGGCGGCGCAGGCCGGCCATGGTGACGTCGAGGGTCTTGGTGGGGCCGAACCAGTTCTCGTCCCAGACCTGGGCCATGAGGGTTTCGCGGGCGATGGCTTCACCTGGGTGCCGGGCGAGGAGGGCGAGCAGTTCGAACTCCTTTGGGCGCAGGGGGATTTCCTCGTTGTGGAGGGCGCAGCGGCGTGCCGTGATGTCGATGAGCAGGTCGCCGAGCTGGATCGGCTGCTGCGCGGGGGCGGTGACCGTGCGGCGGCGCAGGTGGGCGCGCAGGCGCGCCAGCAGGACGGTCAGGCTGAAGGGTTTGGCGAGGTAGTCGTCGGCGCCGGCGTCCAGGCCGGCGACGATGTCGATGTCGTCGGTGCGTGCGGTGAGGATGATGATCAGCAGGTCAGGGAAGCGGGCACGCAGGCTGCGGGCGATGTCGAGGCCGTCGAGGTCCGGCAGGCCGAGGTCGAGGAGCAGGGCGTCGTAGCGGCTGCGCTCCGCCTCGGCCAGGGCCGATGTGCCGGTGCGGCTCCAGGTGGGGGCGTAGCCGTTGCTGCGCAGTCCGGTGTCGAGGTGGTGGCCGATGGTGTCGTCGTCCTCGACGACGAGGATGCGAAGGCGGTCGGGGTCGGGTGCGGCGGACGTGCCCATGGTCGACAGCGTAGGAGGCGGTGGAGCGATCGGCACGGACTCCCCCGGGTGCAGCCGCTTCACAGGTCGCGCAGCTCCTCCACTGCGGGGCGCCGGGTGCCGCGGATGCCGTTGAGGGCTGCCGCGAGTACGGCGATCACTGCGGCGGTCGCGGTGAGTGCCAGGTACCCGCCGGGCACCGGCAGGCTCGCGGGCGGTGGGTCGAAGACGCCGGTCAGCACCTTGACCAGCATCTCGGACAGGGCCCAGCCGATCAGGGCGCCTCCGGCCAGGCCGCCCGCGGCCAGCAGGAGGGCCTCGGTGAGGACCATGCCGCGCAGATGGTGTGGCTTGGCGCCGAGGACGGTGGCGATGGCGAAGGTACGGCGGCGTTCGGCGAGTCCCAGGGCGAGGACGAGTCCGCCGGATCCGGCGGCCAGCAGGACCGCGAAGGCGAGTTCGATGCGGGTGAGTCCGGCGAGGTCGACGGAGGTCAGGCTGGTGCCGACGGTGCCGCGGGTCTGGGTGAGGTCGGTGACGGTGACGGCGGTGCCGAGTCGGCCGCGGAGGTGGGCGGCGATCTGCTTCTGCTGGGTGCCGCCGGTGTTCAGGAGGAAGGCGCCGACCGCTTCGCTGCCGGTCGCCTTGGTGATGTAGGAGGCGTTGGCGACGAAGAAGCTGTCCTTGGGCGCGGTGGGGAACTCCTTGGCAACGCCGACGTAGTGGAAGGGGACCGTGCGCAGCGCCTTGGTGCGGGCGTCCTGGATGCGCAGGTTGACGGTGTCGCCGGGCGAGAGCTGGAAGTCGTTGACCGTCTCGACGCTGACCAGCAGGTTGTCCGGGCGCTGAGCCAGCTTGCGCATGAGCTGGTCGGCGGTGCCGCCGGAGAAGTAGGCGTCCTGGAGCGAGGTGGCCTGTGTGATGGTGTCCGGGCGGACGCCGTAGAGGTCCTGGAGGTCGGAGCCGACGTAGGCGAAGCGGTGCTGGAGCGGTTCGACGTGTCGTACGCCCGAGATCTTCAGGGCGGCTCCGTCGCCGGGTGCGATGCGGGCACCGGGTGGTTCGGTGACGGTGACGTCGGCGCCGTTGGTGAGCCGGGCGTCGACCTCCGACTGCTGCTTGTAGGTGGCGTTGAAGACGGCCGTGGAGATCGCGAAGGACACGGCGAGGGCGAGCAGGACCACCGAGCGGGCGAGGGGGCGGCGCCGCCGTGACAGTACGGCGGCGGTCGTGCCGGCGAGCGTCGCGGTCAGCGGGCGGGCCAGCCGGGCCAGGACTGGGCGGCCGTGGGTGAGCGCGAGGAGGGTGAGACGCCACAGCAGCAGGGCGGCGCCGATCCACAGCAGGGCGGGGCCCAGGAAGGCCCAGTACGACACGGAGAGGGTGGGGACTCCTTCCGGGGCGAGGACGAGGGCGTACTGGTTGCCCGAGGAGGCCCGGAAGACCAGCCAGGAACCGATCAGGAGCGCGAAGTCGAGGCCGTACCGCATCCACCACGGGCTTCGGGTGCTGCGCGCGCCGGCTTCCTTGCGGGTGTCGGCGACGGTCACCGCGTGCAGGTCGCGTACGGCGGGCACGAGGACGGATCCGGCCGCCACGGCGGCACCGAGAACGAAGGCGATGGCGTACCAGGCGGCCCAGGTTCCCGCGCCCGCTCCGAAGGAGGCGCCGCCGAAGGCGAGCCGGCCGGTCAGCGCGGCGATGCCGAGCCCGGCCAGACCGCCGAGGAGACCGATCAGGGCGGCTTCGAGACCTCCGAGCATGGTGATCTGCCCCGGGCGCAGTCCGCGCAGCCGCAGCAGGCCCTGCTCCTGGCGCCGCCGCTCGCCGCCGGCCGAGGCGACCGCGGCGGTCAGCGCGGCGCCCAGGACGGCGCCGGGCACGCCCAGGAAGAGGAAGAGGATCTGTGCGTACAAGGCGTCCTGGCGGGCTGAGTCGAGAGCGGCGCCGACGTTGTTGCCGACGAGCGCGGTACCGGCGGAGCGGGCCTCCAGGTTGTGGGCTGCGCCGGTGACGGTGGTGAAGGCGGCGGCCGGGTCGGCGGGCAGCCGGGCGTCGTCCCGGGCGACGTGGATCTGGGTGGTGACCGCGCCGGCGCCCCGCGCGAGAGCGGCGAATCGGGCGGCGGGCACGAGGACGACGTTGTCGGGGGGTGCGGTCGGCTGGGACTGGCTGGGCGCGCCGACGGTCTGGAAGAGGGAGTCGGCCTGAGGCAGGTCGACCACGCCGTCCACCTTCACTGAGCGCGCCCCGATGCCCGGCAGCTGGATGCTGACGGTGTCGCCGGGGGCGACGTGCAGGTTGGAGGCGGCCTGCTGGGCCAGCAGGACCCCCGTGGAAGCGCCGGAGAGCGTACGGATCTCATCCGGGAACCGGCTGCGGTAGCCGTCGGGCAGGCCGAGGGCCATGCCGGGGCCGGTGGTCTGGGTACTGCCCTGGACACGGGCGGTGAAGCCGGTGGTACGCGCATAGCCGACCGGCAGGGCCGTGCGGGTGCCGGGCGTCTTGCCGACCAGGTTGAGGACGGTGTTGGGGTCGGCGCCGGGCTGCACCTGGACCTGCCAGTCGACGGCGACCGAGCGCAGGGCGCGCTGGGTCATGGTGGCCTTGGACGCGGTCAGGAAGGAGCCGAGCGCGGCGACGAGGGCGACCGCGAGCGCGATGCCGGCCAGGGCGGCCAGGAGTCGTCCGGTGCGGTGGCGGGCCATTGCGGCCGCCCACGAGGCGATCATGACACCTCCTCGGGTGTGAGCAGTCGGCCGTCGCGCATGGTGCGCCGGGTGGTGAGCCGGGCGGCGACGGCAGGGTCGTGGGTGGTGACCACGAGGGCCGCGCCCGTGTGGTCGGCGACGGTCAGCAGGGCGTCCAGAACGCGGCTGCCGGTGCGGTGGTCGAGGCGGCCGGTGGGCTCGTCGGCGAGGATCAGACGCGGGCCCTGGGCCAGGACGCGGGCGGCGGCCACCCGTTGGGCCTGGCCGCCGGAGATCTCCTCGGGCAGCCGCTCGGCCAGGTCGGCCGCGTCGACCAGGGCGAGGGACGCGAGGGCGGCCTGGTGGGCTTCGCCTTCCGGCCGGCCGTCGAGGATCAAGGGGAGAACGGTGTTCTCCACCACGTTCAGGGCCGGGATGAGGCTGTCGCCCTGGAAGACCAGCCCGATGTCGTACGGTCCCAGGGAGGGAGCCCGGGTCACTGTGCCGGTGGTGGGTTGCTCGAGCCCGGCCAGCAGGTGCAGCAGCGAACTCTTGCCCGACCCGGATGGGCCGACGACCGCGAGCCGGTCACCGGCCCCGATCTCCAGGTTCGCGCCGTGTACGGCCACGACGGCCTGGCTGCCTCGGCCGAAGGTGAGCGCCGCGTCTCGGCAGGCCACGAGGACCTCATCGCGTGACACCTTGGTCCTCCCTCAGTACAGGGCTCCCCAGGGGCACTGACGTGTTCCTGGCCTTGCCGTCCGCCAGTTCGATCACCCGGTCCGCGCTGCGTACGACCTCTGCGCTGTGCGTGACGATCAGTACCGCGCAGCCCTGCGCGGCCCGCTCCCCCAGCATCGTGAGGACCAACTGCTCGGTCTCCCCGTCCAGTTCACCGGTGGGCTCGTCGGCCAGTAGCACGGCGGGAGAGTTGGCCAGCGCGACGGCGAGACCGGCACGCGCCAGTTCGCCGCCCGACAGCTGCCGGGGCAGGGCGTGTGCGCGGTCGGCGAGGCCCACCTCGGCGAGCAGTTCTCTGGCCGAAGTCGCGGTTGTGCCGCCTCGGGCGCGCTGCGGCAGGCGGATGTTGTCGCGCACGCTCAAGTGGGGCAGTAGGTTGCGGGACTGCAGCAGTACGCCGACATGCCGGGCCCGCAGCCGGGACCGCTCGGTCTCCGGCCGATGGCTGATCCGCACGCCCGCGACGTGCACCTCGCCACCGGACGGCTCGTCGAGGCCGGCCAGGCACGCCAGCAGGGTTGACTTGCCCGCCCCGGACGGGCCGACGACCGCGACCGTTTCGCCGCGGCGTACCGCGAGTGAGACTCCGCGCAACGCGAGCGTCTCCTCGTCACCGGCCCGGTAGAAACGGTACAACTCGCGGGCTGCCAGGACGACTTCGGCAGGACTCTGGGAGTGGAGGGACACCGCGCTCACCGCCAGGTGAAGGAGTCGCTGACGATGCGCCACGGATCGACGTTGTCGGCGTTGACCGGGCCCGACAGGGTCAGGTCCACCTCGTGACCGGACCGGTAGAAGGCGTACCGTTCGAACGCGTCCCGCACCACCTTGCCGGTGACCGGGTCCTTCGCCGAATCGCCCTGATAGGTGAGGCGTACGGCACGGCCTGCGTGCCGGTTCACCTCCGACGCCTTCGGCGCGGCGAACTTCGCCACCTGGGAGCGCAGTTGCGGAACGACCGTGTTGGTGACGGAGCCGACCGTGGGTGCGTGGGCCGCGGAGACCGCCGAGATCCTGATGGTGTTGAGCTTGTCCGTGAACGAAGTGGTACCGCCCTGTGTGGTGCGGGCCCAGCCTTCGGGCACCTTCAGCGTGAAGCCGGTGAAGGCTCCGCCGGTCGGCCGGTAGGCGACGTAGACCTGGTTGTCGGGGATGTCACCGGGCGGATTGGACTCCGTGGGAGCCGCCGCCCGGCCGGCGCTGCCGCCTCCCGCCGAGGAAGGCGACGGCGCAGGCGTCGTCGTACCGGAACCGGAGTGCGAGGCGGAACCGGAACAGCCGGCGGTCACCGCGGCGACGAGTGTCAGCCCGGCGATCGCGGATGTACGAACGTGTACTGCCATGGCCACTGCCCTCCAAGGAGCGCCCGGAGCGGACGGTCATGGCACCGACGCTAGGAAACATCCGGTTAGCGCCCGGCCCGCCGAGGGTTAGACGACGGCAAAAGCCTGTGCCGTGCCCGTCCGGCCAGGTGGCGGGCCCGCATGATGAAGGCATGAGACAGCGCGTGGTGCGAGTCGCCGTCACCGCCGCCCTGGTCGCCGTCGTCCTGCTGGCCGTACCGCTGGCCCTCGCCATCAGGTCGTCCCTGTACGCCGACCAGCGCGACACGCTGGAACGCATGGCCCTGGCCGCCGCGGTGCGGGTGAGCCCGGACTACACGACCGGCGATCCGGTGGAACTTCCCGCCGCCCCGGCGGGCGGGCACCTGGGGCTGTACGACCGGCACCAGCGTCTACGGTCCGGCAGCGGCCCCGGGACGGGGGACGCGGCGGTCGGCCGCGCGCTCGGCGGTGAGGCGGTGCGCGGGCGGTCGGGCGGCGATCTGGTGGTCACCGTGCCCGTCTCACACGCCGAGCAGGTCATCGGCGTCGTCCGGGCGTCCTCACCCGCCGGCACCGTACGGGACCGGGTGCTGGCCGTGTGGGGGGTGCTGCTCGGGGTGACCGCGTTCGCGCTCGGTGTCGCCGTCCTCGTCGCCCGCCGTCAGGCCCGGGTCCTGGCCACACCCCTGGAGGACCTCTCCCGCCACTGCCGGGCCGTCATCGAGGGCGACCTGCACGCCCGTGCCGCCCCCAGCAGCATCGCCGAGATCGACCAGGTCGCCCGCACCCACAACGAGATGCTTCGCAGCCTGTCCGAACTCCTGCGCCGCGAACGGGACTTCACCGCCAACGCCTCCCACCAGCTGCGTACTCCCCTGACCGGCCTGCAACTCACGCTGGAGGCGGGCCTGCAGCAGGACGACGACGCCCGGCTGCGACCGCTCCTGGCCGAGGCCCTGAGCGCCACCCAGCGCCTGCACCGCACCGTGGAGGAAGTGCTCCGGCTGTCCCGCCCCCAGGACACGCCCCGCCTCGCCGCCGGGCAGGTTGCGGTGACACGCCTCCTGCAGGAGACGCAGGAGCGGTGGCACGGCCTGTTCGCCGACGACGGCCGCCGTCTGGAGTGCGGCACACGGGAGGTGCCTGCGGATGTCCGGGTGCCCGGCGGCCCTGTGCCGGAGATCCTCGGCGTGCTGCTGGACAACGCACGGACGCACGGACGCGGGACGACCAGGGTCACGGTACGGGACCTTGGCGACGCCTTCGCCTTCGACGTCAGCGACGAGGGCACCGTGCAGGGCGAACCGGTGCAACTGTTCGACCGAGGACAGACCGGCGACGCACAGGGAACGGGCATCGGCCTGGCCCTTGCCCGCGACCTGGCCGTCTCCATGGGCGGACGGCTCCTCCTGACCAGTGACACACCGGCCACCTTCACCTTGCTTGTCCCGGTCCGCCGGGACGAGCATGACGCCACGGAGCCTACGGACAGGTAAGGGCGCACAAACCCGGGAACGCCTCCTTCTCGCCGATCGTCTACAGTGCGAAGAACGTCTACACCCTTGTAGTCATTCGTATGCGTCCGTTCACCTACGCCAGGTGGTCCAAAGGAAAGGAGGGCTCGCGCCGCGGCTCGTCGTCGGCCGGCTGGCGGTGTGTCCGTGGGCCATGGCCCACTGGCCGCCCGAATCACTCATCTCGGACACGACCCGCCCGGCCGGAGCACCTGAGGGAGACCGTGCGTCACAAGATATTGGTCGTCGAGGACGATCACGTGCTGCTGGACGTGCTGCGCCGTGGGCTGTACGAGGAGGGCTTCGAGCCCGTCCTCGCCGCCGACGGTGCCACCGCCCTGCGGCTGGCCACCGGCGACATCGCGGCGGTTGTCCTGGACATCGGGCTGCCCGACGCGGACGGCCGGGACGTGTGCCAGGCGCTGCGCGCCAACGGCTTCCTGACCCCGGTCATCTTCCTGACCGCCCGCAACCAACTCGCCGACCGGCTGTCGGCGTTCTCGGCAGGCGGTGACGACTACCTGCCCAAGCCCTTCCATCTGGCCGAACTCGCCGCCCGGCTGCGTGCGTCCGTGAAGCGAGCTGCGCCGGCCCCGGCGATCGCGGCCGGGGACCTGATTCTGGACCCGTTCGGCCACCGCGTCACCGTGCACGGCACGGCCGTCGCCCTGTCCCCCACGGAGTTCCGGCTGCTGGCCACACTCGTGGCCGCGGGTGGGGACATCGTGAGGCGCAGGGACCTGATCGGGGCGGGCTGGCCGGAGGGTGCCCAGGTCAGTGACAACACGCTGGATCAGTACCTGACCCGGCTGCGGCGGAAGCTGCGTGAGGCCGGCAGCGCGCTGACCATCGGCACGGCGCGCGGGGTCGGACACCGCCTTTCATGAACCGCGCTGTCCTCGATGAGCTCGGAGGAACAGCGGGCGGTCGAAGCCATTGAGACGCCGGCTTCGACCGCCCACGTGAGTCCGCGGACATACCCGGGGCGTTCCAAGCGGCCCCGCCTCCACTGTCCGCCACTGGTCGGCCTGTGCCGTGGCGGGGCGGTTCTCGGCGCGGCCCGGCACACTCAACCCGCCGCGGGACGCTGTGCGGTCAAGTCAGCCCATGTCCGTCAGGAGGGCGTTCAGTTCCTTCTCCTGCTGCGCGGGCGCCATCGGCGGGTTCGAGTGATCGATGCCGAAGGTCCCCAGCACCTTGTCCATCTGGGCGTCGATGGAGGTCCAGCCGGTGTTGTCCAGCGGCTGCAGCGATGCCTGGTCGGCATCCCACAGGTCACGCAGCGACTGGGCGGCCGCGTGCGCGCCCTTCGCGTTGCCCGAGCGGGCGTCCTTGAGCGAGGTGGAGGCGAGGGTCTTCAGCGCGGCGACCTTGGCGGGCGGGAACTTCTTCACCGCCTGGCCGGGAGCCATCTGGACGGCGGAGGTGTTGTCCTCCTCCGCCGCCGGGCCGACGTGGGGCTGGCTGTGGGCCCAGACCAGCAGGCCCGTGGTGGCGACGGCCAGCAGGCCGAAACCGGCCAGCGCGACGCGCTCCTTGCGCGGGTCGCCGGTGGCGTGGGCGGCGTGGGCGGCCTCGTAGGTCTCGGTCACGTCCGAGCGCGTCACCGTCAGATAGACCACGGTCGCCAGGATCAGGCCGAGGAAGATCAGGCTGGTGGTGAAGGTGCCCAGGTCGAGACCGGTCGGCTCGCCCGGCTGAGCGACCTTCGGGGAGGCCAGCCAGTCGCCGATGTTCGCGCCCAGCGGGCGGGTCAGGATGTAGGCGAGCCAGAAGGACAGCACCGGGTTCGCGCCGAACTTCCACAGCAGCGTGATGGCCCCGATGAGGCCGAGCGGCAGCAGCACCGAGGCGCCCGGGCTCCAGCCGGTCAGCTCCAGGGTCCAGTCACCGGTCGCGGTGCCGAGCGCGAAGGTGACGAGAACGGCGAGCCAGTAGAACGACTCACGCGGAAGCGTCGTGACCGAGTGGATCGAGAGGGTGCGCTCGCGCAGCCACCACACGCCGAAGACCACGGCGAGCAGGACCGAGAACACGGCAGTGCTGATCCACAGCGGCACATTCAGCTGGTCGGTGAGGATGTCGGTGTACAGCGTGCCCGTGACGCTGACAACGACCACGGTCAGCCAGTACGGGAACGGGACGTACCGCTTCAGCCGCAGCTGGACGGCCAGGACCACGACGAACACCGCTGTGAAGATCCAGGCCGTGTTCACCAGGCCGACGCCCAGCTTCATGTTGATCCAGTCGGCGAAGCTCTCCCCGACGGTGGTGCACAGGATCTTGATCACCCAGAACCAGATGGTGACCTCGGGGACCTTGTTGAGCATGAGGCGCCCGCTGCGTGGGCGTGCTTCCGTTGTCGTTGTCATGCGGGGAGGTTTACGCGGGGAACCTGCAAGCAACCTGACTACGTGGCCGCACGCGCGGCCGGGAGTGTCACCTCGACGTGGCCGCGGCCGTCCGCGATCGCGCGGACCTCCACACCGGCCGAGGCGGCGATGCGCCGGACCACAGGAAGCCCCAGCCCGTACCCTCCGCCGCCGGTCACACCCGCTTCGAAGACCCGGTCGACCTCAGCGGGATCGAACCCGGGGCCGTCGTCCAGGACGTCGACCACGATGGCCTCGCCCTGGCTGCGCGCGGTGATCCACACACGGGACTTCGCATGCCGCAGGCCGTTCTCCAGCAGGGGGGACAGCAGTGACACGGCGACGTCGGGCGCCACGGCCACCTCGACCTTCGCCGGGAAGGCGATCTCGACCGCGCGGCTGCCGATCGCCTGCCGGGCAGCGGAGCGCAGATCGCACCGGGTCCCGTCGTCCGTCCGTGCGCGCGCGGCGCGCAATATCGTCGTGATCGCCGCATCGAGGCGGTCGACCTCGCTCAGCACCGCCTCCGGCACCACGTGCTCACCGGACAGCTGCGCCAGCTGCGCCTCGCCCCGCAGGACCGTGAGCGGTGTGCGCAGTTCGTGGGCGATCTCGTCGGTGAGCCGTCGCTCGTCCGCCAGCGCGTTGTCAACGCGCTCCAGGAGGCGGTCCAGTGTCTGTCCCAGTTCCCCGAACTCGTCGCGGGGGACTCCGAGGTTGAAACGGCGCCCGGGCTCGTGATGGCCCCAGTCGTCGGCGAGAGCGGCCATCTCGTGCACGACCCGCAGCGCGCGGTGCACCACCAGGTGCGCGACACCCCCGGCGAGGACGATCGTGAGGCCGCCCAGAATCAACGACAAGGTCAGGCTGCGCTGCTCGGACGTCTCATAGGGCGTGAGGTCCACCCGGACGATCACCATGTCGTGGTGGCCGTCGATCGGAACCGGCCGCGCGTACAGGAGGTAGTCACCGACGGACGCGGTCTGCGATCGCCCCGAGTCCGCCAGCTCCTCGACGCGCCCGACCACACTCGCCGGTACGTTCCCGTCGATCAGACTGCCGTCGGCGTACACCCAGGCGACCTCGTCGAGCGCCTCGCTGCTGTTCTCCGTGAGCACGACACGGCCGCCCTTGGTGCTGACATTCGCCGCGACCGCCTCGGCGCGCGTACGGGCCAGATCGTGCGCGTCGGCGTCCGTCACCCTGCTCAGCAGCACGTGCGAGACCACGACCAGGATCGCGACCACTGCGGTGGCGATCAGCACGGTGAGCGCGACGACGCTTCGGCGGAATCCCGTCACTGCCATCGGTAGCCCACGCCGCGGACGGTCGCCAGACGCTCGGCCACACCCAGCGAACCGAGCTTGGTCCGCAGTCGGCGCACATAGGAGTCGAGAGTGTTGTCGCTGACCTGCGCTCCGTGCGGCCAGCCGGCGGCGACGAGGGCGTGGCGGCGCACCGCGTCGCCCTGCGAGGCGATCAGGCGGCCCAGCAGCCGGAACTCGGTCGGGGTCAGGCTCATGCTCACCGAATCGTAGGTCACCACGTGCTTCGACGGATCGAGGACGACCTCGTGCGGTGCGGGCGCCACGGTGGCCCGGCGCAGCAACGCCCGGACGCGGACCAGCAGTTCCGGGATGTCGAAGGGTTTGGTCATGTAGTCGTCGGCGCCGGCCTCGAAGCCGCCCACCTTGTGATGCAGGCCGTCCAAGGCGGTGAGCATCAACACCGGCACGTCGACGCCGCGGGCCCTCAGGGCCAGGCAGACATCGCGGCCGTCGGCGTCCGGCAGCCCGAGATCCAGGACGACCAGCTGGGGCGTCGGTGCGAGCTGCCGCAGCAGGCTGTCGGCCGTGGCGGCGAGGGAGACGGTGTGGCCGTCGTGCTCCAGGGCGCGCTTGAGGATGCCGCGGACCGCCGCGTCGTCTTCGCACACCATGATGAAAGCCACGTGCCGACCCTAGATACTCGCGTCCCAGTTCTCCATCTGCCCTGATCAGCAGCTTGCAGCTCGGGCACGACCGGCCGAGCCGCAGCGGGGGCTCGCGGGAGGACCACAATGGGTCGCATGGACCCCGTGCAGGAGTACATCGACGCCATCGCGCCAGGTCACCGCCCGCTCTTCGACCGAGTGAGCGGGCTGGTCCTGGAGGAATTCCCGCAGGCGAGCGTGGCGCTGTGGTACGGAATGCCCACCTACCGCGTCGGGAAGCGCAGGTTGCACATCGGTGTCTGGCAGCACGGCGTCTCGATCTACGGGTGGGGATCAGACCGTGATGGTGGCTTCAGCTCCCGCCATCCCACGCTCATCAGCGGAAAGGCCACCATCCGGCTGCGGTCCACGGACCTGGCGGCCGTCACCGACGATGAACTGCGCGCGCTCATCCGTGCCGCGCTGACGGCCTGACCGGGGCCGATCTCCTGCCGGGCCAGGTGCCATGGGCCCCTGAACGCCAGGCGCTGGGTACGGGCGCACACTCATGCGCCGGGGCGGGCGGACGTCACTCCTCCGCCGAAGCCGTCCCGGCCGTCATGTGAACGACGCCGGTCAGGTCTCCAGCAGAGTGCGCCCGAGCCAGTCGGAGGAGTCCCGGACGCCGGGCAGGGCGAAGAAGTAGCCCCCGCCGGTGGGCGAGATGTAGTCGACCAGGGGCTCGTCGATCAGGCGGGTCTGGGTGGCTTCGAACTGGCGCTTGACGTCTTGCTGGTAGCAGCAGAAGACCAGGCCCATGTCGAGGTTGCCGACGTTGTCGATGCCGCGGTCGTAGTTGTAACCGCGGCGCAGGATACGGGAGTTGTCGGTCCTGGACGTGCGCGGGTTGGCCCGGCGGATGTGGGCGTCCAGCGGGATCGCGGTGCCGTGCGGGTCCTTGGCGTAGTTGGGGATGTCGGTCTCCTTGGCGCCGTCGAGCGGGGCGCCGGTGTCCTTGCGGCGGCCGAACATCAACTCTTGTTCGCTGAGGGAGACCCGGTCCCAGAACTCCACCAGCATGCGGATGATGCGGATCACCTGGTAGCTGCCGCCGGTCGCCCACGCGGGTTCGCCCTGACCGTCGCCGACCCAGATCAGGCGGTTGGTCTCCCGGGTGGAGGTGACGTCCGGGTTGGCTATGCCGTCCTTGAAGCCGAGCAGGTTGCGCTGCGCGCCGGTGGGGCGCGGTGCGTTCTGGAAGCCGTCGATGCGCCACTTGATCTGCATGCCGCCGCGCGTGTGCTTGGCGATGTCGCGCAGGGCGTGCAGCACGGTGTCCTGACGGTCGGCGCAGATCTGCAGGGACAGGTCGCCGTGGCACTCGGCGGGTTTCAGATTGTCGTTGGGGAAGGTCCGCATCGGTGTGAGGCGGGTCGGCTTGGCTTTTGCGAGGCCGTAGCGGTCGTCGAAGAGGGAGGCACCGACGCCGACCGTGACGGTGAGGCCGTCGGCGGGGACGGTCGGGCCGAGGATGCCGTTGTCGGAGGGCGGAGCGCCCACGCCCAGGTCGGCCGGGGTGCCGCCGGAGGTGAGGAAGCGGGCCCGCTCGGTGATCGTCTTGAGCAGGTCGGCGAGTTCCGCGCGGGACTGGGCGATGACGTCGAGGGAGACGAAGGTGGCGGCCGTCGGGGTGGGGGTGAGGATGCCCGCCTGGTGGACGCCGTGGAAGGGCACCTTGGCCGCGTGCGTGGTGTCCGCAGCTTGCGCCTGGGGCGCGCCGGCCTGGCTGAGGGCGATGCCCCCGCCGGCCAGGACCGCCCCCGCGGCACCGGCGCCGAGCGCCGACTTCACGAAGGAACGGCGGCCGTGACCGGCGGGGCAGCCGCCCGGCGAGGCGGGCGTTTCGGCGGACGGCATCGGGTGGTTCCCTTCCATGGGTACGGGTGCGGGGTGCTCGGCGGTCATCAGGCGGCCTTCCTGATCTCCAGGAGGTCCGGGACGGACGACAGGTCCTCCAGGAGCTGTCCCGTGACCCCGTTGATCCGGGCCCGGGTGGCGGCGTCCAGTCGGTCCACGGAGGTCCAGGCGGTGCCGTGGTGTGCGCCGTCGAGCAGTTTCTGCAGGCGGGCGATGTCCGCGTCGACGGTCGGCAGCAGCTTCGGCGCGCGGGTGGTCAGCAGTGGCTTGAGTACGGTGAGCAGCTCGCGGGTGCCGGCCAGGTTGGCGTTCGCGGTGGCGAGGTTGGTGCCGCTGCCCTCGTCGGTGTCGCCGGTGAGTTCGAACTGGAGGGTGTTCTCGAGGATCTCGTGGGCGCGCAGCGGCAGGTCGGACGGGTCGAAGTCCTGGGCGGGAAACGCCTTCTGCAATCCGGCGGACGAGGCGACGAGCTGGTCGGCCGGAGTCTTGAGACTTGCGGCCGACTCGCCGTGCCACAGGCCGTACTCGAGGCGGTGGAACCCGGTGAAGTCCTTGTCCCGCACGCCGCCCGGGAGGCCGTCGGCCCTGCCGTTGATCTTCTGGTCGAAGTCCTCGAAGGTGCCGTAGGCGGCTCCGAGGGAGGAGTAGGTGAGGTGCGCGGTGAGCCAGTCGGTGCGGGCCTTGTCGAGGTGGTTGCCCTTGATGTCGTCGTCGAGGGTGCGGGTCTGGGCGACGAGGGTGGCCAGGCCCTGGTTCACGTACGTCTTGTACTGCCGGAGTGGGGCGGCCAGGTCCTTCTCGGAGACCGGCACGACGGCCTTGGCGCTGCCGCCGCCGGTGACGCGGACGGCCTTGGAGGTGACGGCGGTGCCGCCGGTGGGTACACAGCGCCAGGCGTAGGTGCCGCCGACGACGGTGGCGACCAGGGCGCGGGTGGTGCCCGGGGCGAGGCCCTCGATCTCGCCGTAGACGGCGCTGGTCGACGGGTCGATGAGGTACACCTCGGAGGTCTTGGCGCCGGTGTTGTGCATCTGGAAGGTCTGCCGGCCCGGCTTGGGCTGGGTGAAGCCCTTGCCGCACTCCTTCTCGGAGACGGCGATGGTCTGCGCAGCGGCCGGCTTGGGACGGCCGAAGGCGACGGCCAGCGAGGCGATCACCGCAGGGATCGCGACGACGGCGACGGGGACGACCCAGGCAGGACGGCGGCGGGGTGCCTTCTCGGTCTTCCCGCCCCTCTCCCCCGGCTTCTTCGCCGCGTCGGCCTTGGTCGACTCCGTCTTCGTGGCCCGGGTCGTGGCGCGCACACCACGGACGAACAGGGTCATGACGACGGCGAGGTAGCCGACGTAGCCGAGGACCTGGAGCCAGGTCATCGTCGGGGTCAGGTTGAACACGCCCTGGACCAGGGTGCTGTACCAGGAGCCGGCGTCGACGCTGCCGCTCAGGTCGACGGCGTAGGCCGACTTGCCGGGCAGCACGCCGCCTTCCTGAAGGTCGCGCAGGCCGTAGCCGAGGACACCGGCGGCGATCACGATGAGGACGACACCGGTGGCGGTGAAGAACTTCGTCAGGTTGATCTTCAGCACCCGGCGGTACAGACCCCAGCACAGTCCGGCCGCGAGGACCAGGCCGATCCCGGCGCCGGTGAGAGGGCCCGCGGACTCACCGGCCGCCTGGGCGGTGGTCCACAGGAACAGCGCGGTCTCCAGACCCTCACGACCCACCGCCAGGAAGGAGGTGACGACCAGCACGCCCGCGCCCATGCCGAGCGCCCCGGTCACCTTCTCCTTGATCTCACCGGTCAGGCTGCGCGCCGAACGGCGCATCCAGAACACCATCGCGGTGACAAACGCGACCGCGATCACGCTGAGGATGCCGCCGAACGCCTCCTGGGCCGTGGCCGACAGGGACGCGGCGGTGAAGGTGAGGACGGCACCGAAACTCATGGACAGGGCGATCGCCGCGAGTACGCCCGTCCACACCTGCGGCAGCCGGGACTTGGCGTCGGCCCTCACCAGGGTGGCGACCAGAATGGAGACGATGAGTCCCGCTTCGAGTCCCTCTCGCAGCCCGATCAGGAAACTCGGAAACGCGTCGTCCCACATACGGCCCTCCCCTGCTGGTTCCGGCCGGGCCGGAACAAGTTAGCGAAGGCATGCCTTACCCATGCCCGGACCATCATGACTACACGTCTGTAGTCATTCGGTCACGAAGAGGTAATGGCAGGGCAAACTCGGGGGGCCGGGTGCCGAGCAGCCGAGCAGCCGAGCAGCCGAGCACGCTCCAACGTTCAGCGAGCGGCGTTCTCGGCGACCGACTTCTCCGCGGCCGCTGGACGTTGCGCTGTGGCGGGGGATCGCAGCAGGGTGGCGGAGAGGAGGAGAGCGACGGCGACGAGGCCCGAGCCGATCCGGAAGGCAAGCTGATAGCCACCCGTGAGTGCCGAGGCGCTGCCTGCCCCGTCGCCCAGCAGGGCATCCGTATGCGAAGCGGCGAGCGTGCTGAGCACCGCGAGGCCGAAGGCGCTGCCGATCTGCTGCATGGTGTTGAACATGCCGGAGGTGATCCCCGAGTCCTGGGGCGTGGCCGCTGACATCGCGAGCGTGGCCAGCGACGGCATCGCCAGTCCGAAGCCGATGCCGAGCGGCAGTAGCGCGGGCAGGACGTCCACGGCATAGCTCCCGCCTGCCGGTACGCGGCCGAGCGCGGCGAGACCTGCCGTGATCAGCGCGAGTCCTGGAAGGAGTACGGCCCGGGGGCCAAAGCGCGCGATCAGCTTGGGCGAGAGGCCGAGGGACAGCGCGCCGATCGCGACCGAGACCGGAAAGATGCCCAGACCGGTGTGTATCTCGTCGAAGCCGAGCACCTTCTGCAGGTAGAGCACGCACAGGAATTGGAAGCTGAACATCCCGGCCACCATGAGCGCCTGGATGCCCATCGCTCCCGAGACGTTGCGCGAGCGGAACACACGCAGCGGCAGGAGCGGGTGGGACGCCCTCGCCTGGCGGGCGACGAATGCCAGGAGCAGGGCGAGTGCCGCGGCGCCGAAGCTCAGCGTGTGTGCGGAAGTCCAGCCGTAGTTGGTGGTCTCGACGGTGGTGTAGACGCTGAGCATCAATGCGGATGTGACCAGGAGCGCGCCCACGACGTCGGTCCCCTTGTCGAGGCCCACGCCGTGCTCGGACGCGAGCACGCGTCCGGCCAACAGCGCGGCCACGATGCCGATCGGGACGTTGACGAAGAAGATCCAGTGCCAGCTGATGGTCTGCGTCAGGGCACCGCCGGCGAGGAGGCCCATCGAGCCACCGGCGGACTGGACGAAGCTGTAGACGCCGATGGCCTTGGCCCGCTCCGCCGGCTGCGGGAACAAGGTCACGACCATGCCGAGGGTGACGGCGGAGGTCACCGCGCCGCCGATGCCCTGGACGAACCGGGAGGCGAGCAGCATTGCCGGGTCCTGGGACACACCGCCCAGCAGCGAGGCAGTCGTGAAGACGCTCAGGCCAGTGATGAAGACGCGCTTGCGCCCCATGAGGTCTCCGAGCCGCCCACAGAGCAGCAGCAGACCACCGAAGGGGACCAGATAGGCGTTGACCACCCAGGCCAGGCCCGACGAGGAGAAACCGAGGTCCCGCTGGATGGACGGCAGCGCCACATTCACGATGGTCCCGTCGAGGATGACCATCAGCTGCCCGGCACAGAGTACGGCCAGTGGCGACCAACGTGATGTCTGTGCTGATGCGTTGGTTCTCCGCACGGCGATTCCTTCCAATGGTGCACGACTTGTTACAGCAGTCATCCTCTGTAACCATGACGCGCGGTGGAAGGAGGCACTTTCATGTCACGCAGTCACACCGATGTGTCCGACCAGGTCAGCAACGAGGCGTGCCCGCTCACCGAGGTCCTCGACCACGTCGCGGGCAAGTGGAGCATCGGAATTCTCGTCGCCGCCGCACACGGACCAATCAGATTCACCGAGTTGGAACGCACCATCACAGGCATCAGCCGACGCATGCTCACCTTGAACCTGCGCAAGCTGGAACGCGACGGCCTGCTTGTCCGGACCGTCCACCCCACCGTGCCGCCCAAGGTGGAATACAGCCTCACGCCCATGGCCCGCGAACTCCACGCAAGCCTCACCGGGCTCGTCGGCTGGGCAGAACGCCATCGAGCCGACATCACCGCCGCCCGCGCCACCTACGACGCCGCCACTGCAGCGGCTCCCTGACGCCTCCGGAGGACCAGGCAGGCGTTGAACGATCGCCCACTGGCGGATGCTCTGAGCCGGTCACATGAGGTATCCGCAAGGGGCGGGCCGACCGCGGAACGTCGAGCGTTTCGCGAGCACATCCGGACGCATGCCTGCGAGTTGTTCGCCCTGGGATATGACAGCGCCGCGGTCGCCAGGCAGTTACTCGTCAGTGTGCGGTCGGTACAGCGGTGGCACCGGGCAGGGCGGCACGCCGGCCTTGGCGTCGAAGGGGCCTGCGGCCAGGCCCAAGCCGAGTGAGACCTTGTTCGAGGTGCTCGAACAGAAGCCGGCCAAGGGGCGGATGGCGCATGGCTGGCCGGACCAGACCTGGACGCCTGCTCGGATCAAGGCTCTGATCGGGCGGCGGTTCCACAAGAGCATGACCTTGTCGGCCGGCGCGCGGATGTTGCACCGGCACGGCTTCAGCCACCAGGTCCCGGCCCGCCCTGCGATCGAGCGCGACGAGGCAGTCGTCGCCGGCTCTTCAACGGGAGATCGAGGGCCCGAACGTCTTGGCGTCCTCCAACGGAGCCAACAGCGTGATCGTCTATGGCAAGGGCGGGGAGATCTCCTCGAACCGGCGCGACGAGCAGGAGATGTTCGTCCTGCCCCTGCGCATCCTGCAATCGGCTCTGGTCCATGTGAACACCTTGATGCTCCAGAACATCTTGGGCGAACCGGAATGGGCCTACCTCCTCGCGCCCGCCGACCGGCGCGGCCTGACGCCGCTGTCCCGGTCCCACGTGCGCCCGTACGGGGATGTCAACCTCGACATGGATGCCCGCCTGAACCTTGCATCCACCGCGGTGCCCGATTGACGGCCGGCACACCCGACCGCCTTCGCGGCAGGCGTCACAACAAGTCGGGGGCACTCTCCTGGGCCGGATCCTCGGATGCCGGGTGATCTGGACCGCCGGCCAGGGTGGCGGCACGCAGCGCCGCTTCGACCCGGCGGTTGCTGGTCATGGATGCCGTGACGGTCGTCATCGCCAGGAGGAGGAGACCGGCGGCGTAGAGCGGGGTGCGGATGTCGTAGGTCGTGGCCAGCCAGCCGCCGAGAAAGGCCCCTATGGGAGCGGCGCACATGGCCAGCATGCGGGAGGTGGAGGCCACCCGGCCCATGAGGTGGGCCGGGACGATCGCCTGCCGGAGGGAGGGCCCGAGCACCATCGTGGCGCCCATGCCGGCCCCGCAGACGGCGAGCGCCAGCCCGGCCACGTACGGGTTCGGGGCAGCGGCCAGGCCCAGGATGGCAAGCCCTTCGACAGCGGCTGTGCAGGTCAGTGCGGTGCCGGTGCCGAGTCGTCGGCCAAGGTAGGAGGCGATGCCTGAACCGAGCAGGCCGCCGGTGGCCTCCGCCGTGAGGAGCAAGCCGAAGCCGTAAGTGTCGATGCCGAGGCGGTCGCGCGCGAAGAGGGCGAGGACGGTCTCCACAGCGAGGAAGGCGACGTTCCCGACCGCCGGGCGGAGCGCGAGGCCGAGGAGCACCCGGTCCCGGAAGACGTACGAGGCCCCGGCCCGTGCCTGCCGAAGCAGCGACTCGCGGACCTCCGGCACGGGCCGGGGCATGGCGGGCAGCGTACGTACGAGCAGTGCGGAGAGCATGAACGACACCGCGTCGGTGAGCAGCGGAACCGCCTGCCCGAGTGCGAGCAGCGCACTGCCTGCAGGCGGCCCCGCGAAGCCGGACATGGCGGTCTGGGCTCCGCGCAAGCGGGAGTTGGCTCGCTCCAGGAGTGCGGGCTCGCGGCGGAGCAGATCCGGCAGATAGGCCGTGGCGGCCGTGTCGAAGAAGAGTCCGCCGAGGCCGAGCAGGAAGGCGACGGCCGTGAGCAGCGGAATGCTCAGGACGTCGAGCACGGCCGCCGCCGCGGGTATCGCGAGCAGCACCGCACGTGCCGTGTCCGTGACCCACATCGTGCGCCGGCGGTCCCAGCGGTCCACCAGCGCACCGCCGAGCACCCCGAAGAGCAGCCACGGCAGCGTCCCTGCGGCCGTGACGACGGCGAGCGCCATCGGATCCCGCGTCAACGTCAACGCGAGCAGTGGCAGCGCGGCCTGCGTCACCCCGTCGCCGAGCGAGGAGATCGTCTGCGCGGTCCACAGCCGTCCGAACCCGGTCGGCAACTTCCGAACGGCTGCGGTCACTTGGCGTCCCCCTCGGCCTGCACGCGCGATGCCGGGTGGAACAGTGCGAACACGAGTGACGCGTCCGGCAGCGACGGATCGGACAGCTCCCGGTACTCGTCCGCCAGTGCCTGCAGCCGCGCCCCCAGCTGCGCGAACTGCTCCTCGGTGAGCCGCAGATGGGCCATCCGTACGTGCCGCTCGCCATCCACCGGCGACGCCTCCAGGTCCGCGACCGCATGCCGCATCAGCACATCCGGACCTCCCTCGCCCGGATCCGGCAGCACGATCGCCCGCGCGGCCATCGCGTAATACCGCTCGGTGACCCCCCGCACCTTCCGCGTCCGCACCACCTTCACCAGGCCGGCCCGCTCCAGCAGCCGCACGTGATAGCTGGAACTCCCCTTCGCAAGGCCCACTCGCTCGGCGATCTGCGTAATCGTCGCCGGCTCGAAGCGGAGTACGGCCATGATCCGGTGACGCGTGAGATTGGAGACGGCGCGCAGCTGTTCGTCAGTGGTGACGTGAAACGTCTCGGGAAGATCATCGGTAGGCATGTGAGCAATGGTCAACGATTCTTGACCATTGAGCAAGGGGATTTCGCGCGAACTCCCGGAATCTGCTGTCCGGTGCGCGAGATCTTGTGCCAGAGGGCGGTTCGTGACTCTTTGAGTGGTTCTGTCGTCGCCTGACGGTGTGGGCGCGGGCGGAATCCGCCGGTCCGCGGCCGATGGTCCGCCGGGGTGGCCGAGGTGAGTGAACGCAAGCCGTACCCGAGCGACTCACCGGATGGGCAGTGGTCGACGATCGAGCCGTTAATCATCGCGTGGAAGGACCGACACCGCTCGGTCGGAGGCCACCAGGGCGCCTATGCGATGCGGGAGATCGTGAACGCGATCCTCTACCAAGGCCGGACCGGCTGCCAGTGGGCCTGTCTCCCGCACGATTTTCCCCAGAAGAGCGCGACGTACTGCTACTTCGCCGTCTGACGGGAAGACGGGACCGACCAGGTCATCCATGAACTCCTGCGCTGCCAGGTGAGGGAGAGGTCCCGTCGATTGGAGGACCCGACCCCGGCAGTGCTGGACACCCAGAGTGTCCACGCCGCGGCCGGGCCCCGCCACGACGACCGGCCGGGATCCGGCGAAGCGGGTGCCGGGCCGCAAAGGGGGCCGGCCGTGCGGCGGCACCACTGTCCAGCTCACCCGGAAATGGACACCGGCCCGCGAACCTCTGCTCACATCTCCGGCCTCTGCGGCGGAACCTCGCGGACCAGGCTGGTCAGCGGGCTGTGGGTGCGCCACCCCAGGGACTCGTAGAGCGCCCGCCCCTCGACCGTCGCGGCCAGCACAGCAGACGAGGAGCCCGTGGCAACGGCAGCGTTCTCAAGCGTCCGCATGACGAGGCTGCCAAGTCCCTTGCGACGGTGGGCCGGCGAAGTCTCGACCTGGTCGACGACGGCGGTGCGCCCGGGACCGGGCATGGCGACCTGACCACGGGCGGCGAACGCACCATCCTCTGTCACAACGAGCACCCGCGTGACGCCGCCCCGCGCCCAAGTGCGCACCTGGTAGCCGTCGGGAGCCGCCGCGGCGGTTGTGTGCAGCAGCGCCGACATCAGGAAACCGTCGTCACCAAGGCGCCAGCCAGGCGCTGCCCACGAGGCGACAGTCCGCGGCGGCAGGAAGAGCTTGAGCCAGGTGTCCGGAACGGTGAACGTCTCCGTCAGTTTGCGGACCAGCGACTCGTCAGCATCCGACAACACGTGCCGCGTGACCTGGCCGGTCAGTCCGACGTCGACGGTGAAGCCCCAGGGCTCGGACACCGGCGGCGCGGCTCCACGTGAGACAACCCAGCCCTCCACCCATGAACGTACGACTTCGGCGTCCATGCGGATCCCTCCGTAATAAGTGAAGAACGCGACTGCACATTACATGAGCAGCCTTGCCAAGAAGCGGCAGCCAGCGGCGCCACGCATCAGCTCTTGCAGGCCCGAGCAGTTGAAGCGGTGCAGCCGGCAGCAGACGGTGGTCTGGCTGCGGCCCAGCTCCACCGCGATCGCCGGCACCCGCAACCCCGACAAGCTCAGTTGGATCAACCGAGCCCGCATCACATCACTGCATCGCGCGGCGCCTTGTGTGCCCGCGACAAACGGCGAACGACGGTTCGCTCGTCCTCGTCGCGCCCCGGTCGTGCCCGTAAAACCATCGTCCAGCTCCGCCGTCACCGCCGGCAGTCCGATCTGCTTGGCCTGCATCGGATCCGACACGTTTGCCACCACCTCCACGATCGGCATCGTCCCTAGCCGGTGACGCGCTGGAAGGTCCATCGCTGGTTGGAGCTGCCGACGTCGCGGTACTGGATCAGTACGGCGCCGTCGGCCGTGCTGCCCCCTTTGACGTCGAGCACCTTGCCGCTGTTGCGGTTGACCAGGACGAATTCGCCCCCGCTCCGCGGGCTCAGCTGCCACTGCTGGCTCGCCCGGCCGTCGGCGGTCGTCTGCACGACCGGCGCACCGTCCGCCGTCGAGGACCCTGCCACGTCGAGCACCTTGCCGCTGCCGACGCAGGTGATGGTGTGGTAGCCGTCCGCTGTGGACTGGAAGGCCCAGTGCTGGTTCGCTTTGCCGGTGTCGGGCCACTGCAGCACTGTGGCGCCGTCCGCGTCCGAGGCGCCGGAGACGTCGGCGACCTTGCCGCTGCGCACGCCGACGCACTTGTAGGCCCTGGTGGGTGCGATGGTGTAGTGCACCGAGTCGACGTCGACGTAGCCGGTGTCATTGGGGTTGTAGGTGTAGAGGCCGACCCGGTCACCGCGGTAACCGCCCCAGGTGAGCTGGTAGGTGCCGCCGAACGAGGTGAACGTGATCCCGTCGAGGCTGTAGGAGAACCGGCTGACTCCGCTGACGTCCCAGGAGGTACGGAGCCACACGGCGTTCTGGTTGATCGCCGGACCGTTGGTCAGGGTGCCGCCGACGTTGTGCACGAGCATGGTGGTGGTCCCCGAGCGCCGGACGCCCAGCCCGGCGTAGGTGGCCGCGTAGTGGCACAGTCCGGCGTGCTGGCCGTCGGCGAGGCCGGCCAGTTCGAGGCGGACCGTCACCGTCGCGGTGCCCGCCGTGCGCAGCACCCGTTGGGTGAGGGTGTTGCCGACCTTGGTCAGGTTGTCGGCTGCCCGCGGTGCGAACGCCTTGAGCCGGAGGTAGCCGGGGCGTTCGGTCAGCGACCAGTGGTCCGCGCGGGGCTGGTAGTACCACTCCCACTGCGGCTTGATGCCGGTGTCGGTGAACAGGTCGCTGGTCACCACGGCGGGCAGCGCGTCGAGGGGCAGACCGGGGGTGCCGCCGGCGGGCACCTGGCCCGTCCACACCATGCTGCCGATGCCGTCCGCGCCCACCTGGCCCAGGATCGGCCAGCCGTCGATCCAGGTCACCGGCAGCAGGGACAGCGGCCGTCCCTCCCAGTCGCCGTGGCCGTGGTGGGTCACGAAGTACCAGGTGCCGTTCGGAGCCTGCACGAGTCCGCCCTGGTTGGGCTCGCGGTCCACCGAGGCGTTGACGTGCTCCAGTTGCTTGGTCTCGAAGGGGCCGGTGAGGCTGGAGCCGCGGTTCATCATCAGTACCCGACCCTCGGACTTCACCTCGCTGTACAGGTGGTAGTAGAGGCCGTTGATCTTGTAGAGCTTGTTGGCCTCGCTGCCCGGCGACTGGTGGATGACCGTGGACGGGCCGACCAGTGACTTGCCGTCCTCGGACAGCTTGAACAGGTGGATCTTGTAGCCGTCCGAGTAGTGCGTGGTGACCAGGTAACCCTGTCCGTCGTCGTCCCAGAACGGGCACGGGTCGTCCCAGCCGGAGGTCCGCCACACCGCCGTCAGCGGATCCCACGGCCCGGACGGCGAAGGGGCCGACGTCATGAAGAAGCCCTCGTCGGGGGTGTTGAAGTACACCCAGTACCGGCCCGCGTGGAAGCGGATGGCCCCGGCCCACACGCCACGGCCGTAGCGGTTCATCTGGTCCCAGTTCAGCGCTGGTCCGATGCTGGTGAGATCACCCACCGCGCCGCCGAGCGTGCGCCAGTTGACCAGGTCCTTCGAGTGCAGCACGGCCACGCCGGGCGAGTACCCGAACGTGCTGGTGATGCCGTAGTAGTCGGTGCCGACCCGGATGCAGTCCCAGTCGCTGAAGTCGCCCGGGAGGACGGGGTTGACGTAAGTGCCGTCGCCCTGATCGCCCCACGTACCGGCCGGTGGTGTGGCCGCCGCCGCCCCGCTCTGTGGCAGCAGACCCGGCAGGAGGAGGGCCCCGGTGCCGACCGCGGCGAGCCGGCCGAGCTGTCTTCTGGTGATGTCCACGATGTCCGTCCTTGGTTGAGAGCCATCACATCTGAAGGAGGTGCTTTCCCATGCGAGTACGCGGTGGCAGAGGTACACAGGGCGGTGCCGGTCCGCGTTCCGCAGGCACCGTCCGTCAGGTCCTTCGCGTCCCTTGGTCGCACCAGCAGCACACTCGACAGTGGTCGCCTCGCAGTCGACGGAAGTGACCAGTGCGGCCACCTCCGGCGGCAGGCCGGCCCGGCGGGCCTCAGGGCCCTTGTACAGCGGCCTGCGAGGCGCCGGTGAAGGCGACAAGACCGGTGAGGGCGAGCGCCACCGCAGCCAAGCTGACAACCACCCCCAGGCGCAGTTTTGGGAAAACGAGCAGTTCAGGCACCATGAACACCTTTGTTCATCGTTATGGGACAGCAAGCCGCGCCCCCAACCGGGTTCGTCGTGGGGCCGGGGGTGGGCTGAGGGGTGCTGACGGTGGGCGGACGCGTCCGGGCGAGCGGATTCGCCGACGCGTCGGGTCACCCTGTCACTGGATCGTCCAAGTCTGGTTGGACTGGTTCAGCGGCATCCACTGACTGATGGCGGCTCCGTCGGCCGTCGATCCGCCGCCGACCTCCAGGACCTGCCTGCTCTCGAAGTTGCGGATGACGTACCCACCGCCGGTCGGCTCGAAGTACCACAGCTGGTTGTTGCCGCCGCCGTAGGTGTACTGCTGCAGCGCGGTCCCCTTCCAGTGACTGGAGGCGTTGACGTCGAGGGCCTTGCCGCTGTTCCTGTTCACGATCTTGTAGAGCTGACCGCTGACCGGAACGATGTTCCACTGCTGGTTGGCGCCACCGTTGCTCGGCCACTGGATGACGCTCCCGCCGTCGGCGGTGGAGTTCTGGTACACGTCCATCAACTTCCCGCTGTTGACGTTCTTGATCGTGTAGTTCGTCGACGGGTTGATGGTCGGCGTACCGGTCGCGTCCTCCAGCGCCCCGCCGGCCTGCTGCACACTGAAGTCCGCGATGAAGAAGTACGCGCCGTCGGTCTTGGCGACCCGCACATAGCGGAACTTCTGGCGGACGTCGATGTTGCCCGTGAGCGTCGAGGCGAGCGGCAGGGTGCTCGTCTGGCGTCCGACGACGGTGTAGGTGCCGAAGGACGGGTCGTTGGAGGCCCGGATCTCGAAGTTGCCGCGCGTCTCGGGCTGGTCCAGGTCCTGCCGGGCCGTCAGCGAGAACTGTCCGAGCTGGTAGGCCTTTCCCAGGTCGACCTGCCACCAGGCCGAGGTGTCGCTCCCGGTCGGCGACCAGCCGGAGGCACCGTTGTTGTCGTTGGCCTTGGTTGCGTCCCAGGTGGAGCCGTTCACCGAGGAGGCGGACGCCGGCTTGTTGTAGGCGAGGTTGAGCTTCGCCGCCAGCCCCTGGTAGGCCGACTCAAGACCGGAGGCCTTGATCACGGAGTCGCCGGACGTCGTGTTGTTGGTGAGCGTGACGTTGGAGCCGTTGGCGTTCTGGTTGATGAATCCGTCGGTGTGGGACAGCACGTTGTTGGAAAGGGTTATGTTGTTCGACCCCTCGTCCATGTACAGGCCGGACACGGCCGAGCCGCAGGCGGCCGGCGTGCGTACCACGTCGTGGACGTAGTTGCCGTTGATGACCGTGCCCGGGTCGTTGGAGAGGTGGTAGATACCGGCGGTGTCGCAGAGCCGGTTCAGCACGTTGCCGATCCGGTTGTAGCTGACGCTGTTGTTGCCTTCGGCGTTGGCGGCCGACTGCCAGCCCCAGCCGAGCGAGATGCCGGCCCACGGAGCGTCGGAGATGTCGTTGTGGTCGATGGTGGTGCTGTTGACGAAGCCCGCGTTGATGCCCGCGGTGCCCGGGTAGTCCTCACCGATCCGGGTGATCAGGTTGTCCTTGACGGTGACGTTCTTGACCACTTCCCGGGCGTCCTCGCCGGCCGGTGAGGTGGGCGGGTTGTAGACGGTGTGGTACTCCACGGTCGGGTCGGAGAACTTGCCGACCAAAATTCCGTTACCGGCGATGTCCGTGACGATGTTGCCGGTCACGGTGCTGTCGTGCACGCCGTGGGACAGGTCGAGTGCGCTGGCGCCCATCTGCGTGAAGGTGTTGCCGGTGAAGGAGACGCGGTCGGCGTTCGCGGCCTGGACCCCGGCCGGCGGACGGCCCACGTACTGCTGGTTGGAGTTGTTGGCCGAGATGTTGTAGTTGCCGCCCTGGGCGTTGAGGTAGCCGTTGTTCGTCGCTTCCATCCAGGTGGTCCGGGTGAAGGTGAGCCCGGAGAAGCGCAGGTCGTGGGCGGGACTGCCGAGGCTCGTGCCCTTGATGTCGAAGAGCGTGGGCAGCGTCGGCGCCTGCACGGTGGCCGTGGACATGTCCTCGCCGGGGCGGGGCTTGTAGTAGACGGTCTGCGCGGCCGTGTCGACGTAGAACTCGCCCGGCTCGTTGAGGAATTCGTGGGCGTTCTCGAAGTGCAGCGGAGAGCCGTCGGAGAGGACCGGGAAGGGCCGCTGGAAGAGGATGCCCGCCTCGTGGTCCTGGATCGACACGTCGGCGGTGCCGTTGGCAGAGGTGATCGACTTCAGCCGCAGGTAGCTCTCGCCCCACTGCGTTTCCAGCATCATCTCGACCTGACTGAGGTTGTTCCAGTTGGAGACCTGGGAACTGAGCACCTTCAGCAGCTTGTTGGTCTTGTCGCTGCCCTGCAGCTGGAAGTCCGTGCCGAGGTCGGGGTAGCGGGCGCGGGTGGCGCGGACCCCGTTGACGTACAGCTGCCGGAAGTCGAGGCTGCCCACGGACGCCCTGTACTCGCCGTTCGCGGCCGCGGTCCAGCCGGTGATCGACTTGCCGCCGGTGATCAGGGGCGTCTCGCCGTTGTACGCCTGGTAGACGACCGTGTGGCCGTTCGTGCCCGAGTCACTCGTGCCGAAGGAGATCGGGCTGGTGAGGGGGTAGGTGCCGCCGCGCAGGTTCACCACGATGTCGTCGGACATGTTCGCGTTCACGGCTCGGACCGCGGCCTGGGCGGCCTGGATGGTCTTGAACGCTGTGGCGGGGCTGGTTCCCGAATTGCCGTCACTGCCGTTGACAGGGTCGACGTAGAAGTTCGTCGTGGCCGCGTAGGCGGACGTAGCGGGCAGCACGGCCGCGAAGACGACAGCCGCTGCTGCGAGTGCCTTGACCGTCCCCGCGCCGATGCGAACGGGTCTCATCCGTGGTGTCCCTCCTCCAACCCCCCATGACTTCCTATGAGTTGCATTTATCGGTGCAGGGTGCCGACGTAGTCAAGGTGATAGGCATATCTATTTTTCACCGGCGCAACACGGATGACATGTGGAGCGTCGGGGACGCCGCTGCGCGTACCGCCTTCCGCGAAGAATCACACCAGGTAAAGGCAGTGTTGGTCATGACGATCGACCGACCGCTATCCCGCCCAGCCAATGACCGTCCTCTCAAAATGAGTAGGACTTATTTAATGGACCCCTGTCACCGTCGCCTTCTCACGCCCTCTCACGTCATGGGACGGCGAACGCCCTTGCGGGGCTGCAGCTCGGGCCGGTTGCGTGGAGCAAGGCTTCGCGCCCTGAACCTCTGCTGAAACATGGCATGTTTCAGCAGATTGAACAGCCGCTAAAGCCAACAAAACGGCCTTTTCTGCTCGTCGTCTTCCTACTTTCATCCACTTACCTGTTGACACAGAGCAGTTACGTCATCGAACTTCATGCGTAACATCCGGCACTTGGAGCCGAGAGGCAGGGTCGCGGCCTGAAGCCCTTGTGGTCGCGGGCCCCGACGTATCAGAGCCGCCCAACACCCGGGAGTACCCCCATGTCGTCAGGAAGACTGTCCCGTCGTACTTTGCTGGGCTCCGCGGGCGCCGCTGTGGCCGCGAGCGCGTTGTCCGTGGTTCCCGCCTTCTCCCGCCTGCTCCCTCAGGCGGCCGCCGCAGACCTGCAGACCAATCTCAGCAACCTGGTGAACTTGCGGTTCGGCATGTTCAACCACTTCAACATGGGGACGTTCACCAACCAGGAGTGGGCCGCCCCGAACCAGAACCCGGCTCTGTTTGCGCCCACCGCAGTCGACTGCGCCCAGTGGGCGGCGGCCGCGGCGGCGGCGAAGATGAGCTACGGCGTCCTGACCACCAAGCACCACGACGGCTTCTGCCTGTGGCCCAGCGCCTACAACACCTACAACGTCGCCAACAGCTCCTACAAGCATGACGTCGTCGCGCAGTACGTGACCGCCTTCCGGGCCCAGGGACTGAAGGTCGGACTGTACTTCTCCATCTGGGACCGCACCTACAACGTGCAGGCCTACGACACCCGCCACAAGGTCGCCTCCGACCAGGCCATCCAGCCCGGCGACATCACCTACATCCTCAACCAGATCACCGAACTGCTCACCAACTACGGCACCATCGACATGTTCGTCACCGACGGCTACGCCTGGCAGATGGGCCAGCAGGCCGTCCCCTACCAGCGCATCAGGGAACATGTGAAGTCCCTGCAGCCCGACATCGTCATGATCGACCACGGCGGGCTGTCGGTGCCCTACCTCGGCGACGCGATCTACTTCGAGGAGCCCCTCGGCATCACCTCACCGGCAGGCAACACCTACGCCTCGCTGCAGGGTCAGACGATCAGCAACGGGTGGTTCTGGCATCCGGCAACGCCTACGTCCGATCCGATGAGCAAGGCGGCGATCCTGTCGCACCTGGCGGATCTGGAGCCCAAGTACACCTCGTTCATCCTCAACTGCCCGCCCAACCGCAACGGTGTGCTGGACACCAACATCGTCAACCGGCTCGCCGAGGCCGGCGCCGCCTGGAGCGGCCCCGACACCTCCCGGCCGCCCCTGCCCACTCAGATGCTCCGCGCCGAACACCCGGTCACCCCTGTGGCCGCCTACGCCACCGATTACCACACCGGCGAAGGCCCCATGAACGCCATCGACGGCCTCAGTGACAAGAACTTCGAGACCTGCTGGTCCACCTGGAGCCTCACGCTGCCCCAGAGCATCACCATCGACCTCGGCGGTGTGTGGAGCAACATCTCCACCCTGGAGTACCTGCCCAAGCAGTGGAACCGCAGCAACACCACCGACGGTGACATCACCGCCTGCACCATCTCGATCAGCACCGACGGCACCACCTTCACCCAGGTCGCCACCGCCCGCTGGGCCGGTGACCGCACCACCAAAGTCGTCGAATGGCCCGCCCGCAACGCCGCCTTCGTCCGCATCCAGGTCACCGCCGGCACCGGCGGCTACGCCAACATCGGCAACCTGCGCATCGGCGGCCGCACCGCGAAACCCGCCCTGGTCTCCACCCTCTTCCCTGGTGACGGCACCGTGTACCGCCTCGTCGCCCGCCACAGCGGCAAGGTCGCCGACGTCTCTGGCTCCAAGACCGCGAACAACACCACCATCCTGCAGTGGCCCTGGCTTAACCACGCCAACCAGAAGTGGACCATCGTCCCGGCCGACAGCGGCTACTACAAGATCCGCAACGTCAACAGCGGCACACTCATGGAAATCGGCGGACTCTCCCGCGTGAACGGCGGAACCGCCGACATCTGGAGCGACGCCGCCGCGCCCCAGCAGCAGTGGGCCATCACCCCCACCGGCGACGGCCACTACCTCCTCACCAACCGGCTCAGCGGCCTCTCCCTCAACGTCGACAGCGGCTCCACCGCCGACGGAGCCGCCATCAACCAGTGGTCCTACACCGCCATCCCCCAGCAGCAGTGGCAGATCACTCCCTCCTGACAGAGGATCGAAAGGAACGTGTATCCGGCGCGCACAGGCGCCGGATACACGCACTTCTCGGGCGACCGCTGCGCGAGCGGCACCGGAGGCTCACGCAGGTGCGGGCCGACGGCGGCTACGTCGAGCAGCTGGTCGACTTCGCCCACCGCATCCTTGGGATGGCGCTGACGGTGGTCAAACGCACCGACGACGTCTGGGAGTTCATCGTGCTGCCCAAGAGGCGGCTGGTGGAGCGGAGCCTGGTGGCACACATGGAGCAGTTCGGCGTCGCCCTGGCTGCCCTGGTCCACCAGCTGTGGGGCATGGGCTTGGACGGTCCCGGTGCGAGAGGGCAGTCCACGCAGGGTGACATGCTGTCGTGGGACTGCCCTCTTCCGATCGGACCTCCGCCTGCGCGGGCAGGGGTGGCGGGTTACGGGAGCGCGGTCCACTTCTGGTTGTTCTGGCCGCTGCAGGTCCACAGGATGGCTGAGGTCCCGTTCGCGGTTCCTGCCTGCTGGGCGTCCAGGCACAGCCCGGCGTGGACGTTGCGGATCGACCCGTCGGCCTGCGTGGTCCACTTCTGGTTGTCCTGGCCGTTGCAGGGCCAGATGATGACCGGCGTGCCGTTGGTGGTGCCCTGGTTGGAGGCGTCCAGGCACTTGTCGCCGTAGACGCGGATCTCGCCCCCGGCCCACATGGTCCAGAGCTGGTTGGCGGCGGTGTGGCAGTCCCAGATCAGCGTCGTCGTCCCGGCCGTGGTGGAGGCGTGATCCACGTCCAGGCAGCGGCCGGACCCGGTACCGCGCAGCCGTGCGGTGGTGGAGGCCAGTGGGCTTCCGCCGGTCATCTTGAACACGGCGACACCGTGCGCGGGGACGCTCGCCGAGATCTGGCCGGAGGTGCTCGACGTGCCGCCGGTCCACAGGTCGGTGAGGGTGAACGGCCCTCCGGTGAGGCCGACCTGTGCGGCCGTGGCGGTGACGGTCGCGGTGCCGCTGCCGCGGTTGAACAGGCCCACGGCGACCGAGCCGTCGGAGAGGGGCTTGGCGAACACCTCGGTGTCACCGTCGTCGCGCACCCTGCGCCCGCCCGCGCCGAGCGAGTCCTGGTCGACCGCCAACAGGCGAGGGTTGCGCAGGATCGCGCTCACGTCGCTGGACATGGTCCGGATGTCGTTGCCTGCGATGAGGGGGGCCGAGAGCAGCGACCACAGGGCGAAATGGGAGCGGGACTCGTTCAACGACAGACCGGGACGGCCTACTACGAGCATGTCGGGGTCGTTCCAGTGGCCCGGACCCGACTGAGCGGCCAGCGGCGCGTCGATGTCGAGGACGTTGCCCACGCCCATCGGGTAGCTGTTGGTGTTGCCGTTCTGCCAGATGTCGAGCAGATCCTCGGTCGTCCGCCAAAGGTCGGCGACCTCGCCCCAGTTGTAGGTGGCGCCGGTGATGGCGTGGAAGCTGTTGGGGTTGATGCTGTAGACGATCGGCCGCCCGGTGGCGCGCAGGGCGTCGCGCATGAGGGTGAACTGCGCGACCTGCTGATCGAGGGTGCCGCTGGAGGAACACCAGTCGTACTTGAGGTAGTCCACGCCCCATGAGGCGAACGTGGCGGCGTCCTGGGCCTCGTGGCCCTTGCTGCCGGTGGAGCCGGGGTAGGTGCCCACGCCCTGCGCGCACGTGCGCTCGTTGGGCGCCTCGTAGATGCCGAACTTCAGCCCCTTGCTGTGGATGTAGTCCCCGAGCGCCTTCATCCCACTGGGGAACTTGGTCGGGTCGGCCCGCAGGTTGCCCGCCGCGTCGCGCTGCGGGTCGAACCAGCAGTCGTCGACGACGACGTACCGATAGCCCGCGTCCTTCATGCCCGAGGACACCATCGCGTCGGCGGCCTGGCGGACCTGCGTCTCGTCGACACCGCATCCGAAGCTGTTCCAGCTGTTCCAGCCCAGCGGCGGGGTGAGCGCGGGACTGCCCGGTGCGGCCTCGGCGGTCGCGCCGGCGGAGGCGGTGACGCAGGCGGAGAGCGTCAGCGCGGTGGCTGCGAGGAGACGCAGCAGTCGTCTGTGCATGGGAACCATGCAGGATTCCTTCCTGGGAGACAGAGCGGAAGCCGCTTGTGACCGTGCCTGTCAGGCACGGTCACAAGCGGCTGGTCAGGTGCGCGTGGGTCAGCGCTGCAGGGTGAGCAGGCCCGGCCGGTACGGCAGGTTCTGGTAGGGGGTGCTGCTCGGTGTGTTGGGGTCCAGGCCCTGGTAGAGGAACTGCAGGTTGCAGGGGTCGATGGTCATGGTCTGGTCGGGGTTGTTGCGGACCAGGTCACCGTGGCTGATGCTGTTGGTCCAGGTGGCGCCGCTGTTGGCCTTGCCCGCGAAGGGGTTGCTCTCGGTGGCGGCCTGTGCGGTCCACGGACCGTTCAGGCTGGAGGCCGTGAACGAGCGGAAGAAGCGGTCCTCGTTCGCACCGCGCGCCTCGACGATCATGAGGTACTGGTTCTGGCCCTGGACCTTGTAGACCTGCGGCGCCTCGAACAGGTTCTTCACCGTGTCGCTCATGACCGTGGTGTACGAGGAGCCGAAGCTGCCCGGGAAGTTCCCGATCGGGATGGTCGACTTGAAGATGCTGCCGTTGTCGTTGGCGAAGAACAGGTACATGTTCTGGTCGTCGGCGATCAGGGTCGGGTCGATCGGGCCGCCGCTGGGGAGGCTGCCGGTGAACAGCGCCTGCGGCGCGGACCAGCCGTTGGGGTTGGTGGGGTCGCTGGACGTGCGGTAGGTGAAGGGCCAGGCGGTTCCCCACCCCAGAGAGGCCAGCACCCAGATGTTCTTGGGCGCGAAGTAGAACAGCTGGGGCGCCACCGCGGACGAGTTCATCGCGGTCTGTGGGGCCGTGGACATGTCCGACCAGTTCGTGAAGGGGCTGAAGCCCATCGAGTGCCAGTTGCCGTCGGAGTACGTCGCGTAGACCAGGTGCTTGCCGTTGTACGTCGTGGTGGTGAAGTCCTTAAGCGAGAGCCACCCGTTGGCCGGCTGCGCCAGCGGACCGGTCGAGGTCCACCGGTACGTCGACGGAAGAGCACACGAGTTGGTCGTCCCCGACAGGCCGGTCCACTTCTGGTTGCCGGCGCCGGTGCAGTTCCAGAGCTGCACCGCCGTGCCGTTGGCCGTGGCGCCGCCCGAGACATCCAGGCACAGCCCGGACTCCACGCCGACGACCGTGCCGTCGGCATTCACCCGCCACTGCTGGTTCGTGCCGCCGTTGCAGGACCAGATCTCCACCTTGGTCCCGGCCGCGGTGGCGTGGCCCGGGACGTCCAGGCACTTGTTCCCGTACACGGTCAGCTGGTTGCTGTCCGTCAGCGTCCACTGCTGGTTGGTCCCGCCCGTGCAGTCCCAGATCTGCAGCAAGGTGCCGTCGGCCTGGCCGGCGCCCGGCACATCGAGACACCGGCCGGAACCAACACCGCGCAGGGCGCCGCTGGTGGCCGCCTGAGCCGGGTTGGCGACGAGCAAGGCCGCCAACGAGACCAGGACCGCAACCGCGGCGGCGAGCACCGCAGACAGACGTCTGCGGCTGAAAAGCCTTCTGTGCATGGGGACCTCGCAATCCTTGGGTACGCAGTTCCGGTTGGCCCCGTCGGAGGCTGCCCGGACTGTCGATACGGTGTGACCACCCCGACTTGTTCGTAATATCGAACGAGGGTCGAAGCTTCGTACAAAGTGGAATGACGGAGAAGGCTGCGGCGGGAGCCGGGTGAACGGAGCGCGTCACCCGCTGCGAACGGCGACAGGGTCTACGGACCCCGGGGAGTTGGCGGTGGAGCAGTTTCCCGGCGGCATGTCCTCACTCCGTTCCCGTACGGCAGCACCGCCGCGTGCCCCTTCGGCTCCCGGATCCTCTCGGAGACCCGTTAGCTGCGTGTGCCTGATGTCACGCATGAAGCTGCGGCACTCGCCATGCCTGTGTCAACGGGTGTGCAGGGAGGAAAAGCACCTTCCGGCTGCGCTTCTCTCCTTTGTGTCCACAAATCTGATA
Source organism: Streptomyces sp. NPDC001157 (assembly GCF_053598255.1). Lineage (NCBI taxonomy): Bacteria > Bacillati > Actinomycetota > Actinomycetes > Kitasatosporales > Streptomycetaceae > Streptomyces > Streptomyces sp. NPDC001157. The sequence goes on along the minus strand of NZ_JBSFJW010000031.1, from coordinate 37,942 downwards.
GTTGATCAACGCGGGAACATGGCATGTCTACGCGCCAGGCGCCGATGACCCCGGACCGGTTGTCGTGCCGGACGGCACCGATCCTCCGACCGGGTCAGGCGTGGTGGCACGCAGCCGTGGTGCCGCAGGATCATGCGCATCGAGCGGGGGGAAGGCATCAGCCGCAGGGCCACACTGCGCAGGGTGACGGCCACTGGGTGGGAAGCTACCGGCCCATCCGCTCAGACTCCCCGGCGACCCTCGCGGATGCCGGCCGACTCGCCGGCGACATCGACGCGGCCACCACCCCGGTCACGCCGCCCACCCGGCCGCAGACCCGGCCCACCATCCCGGCCCCCGCCACCGAACAGCTCCCCCTGGACCTCCCGAACCTCTCGAAGAAACCCGCCGGTGAAGCTCACCGTCGAACAGGGCCACCTCGCGGCCGCCGTCGGCTACGCCGGCCGTCGACGGGGCTACAGCCGGGGCCAGACCTTCAGCGAAGGCGCGGGCGATGCCGACGGGGCTGTCGCCCTTGACCACGGCGGGCGCGCTGGGGGCCGCCGTGCGCGTCTCGGTGTCACTCATGCGCTATAACCCGTCCCGGATCGACTGTCCCACCCGGTTCAACGTGCGCCCACCGAACCGGAACCCAACCGGGGACAACACTCTTCCGGGTGTACCTGCCGAAGAAGTTCAGACAGCACCCGTGGAGAAAACCTGTCATGGCGACAGTAGACATTGGCGCGTCGCAGGGTTACCCTTTTAGTCGTACCCAGGAAGTCGAAGTGGGCACGGCAGACACGAACTGCCGTGCCAGCAGGTCAAGCAGGACACGGCCCAAGAGGGGTCGTGAGAAGTACCCGCGATATCCAGCAGTACAACCGAGTAACCGAAGGTAAGGAGCAGACGCCATCAGGATCGCCCGGGCGAGGAAGGAAGTCCGCCCGGGTACCGCAGGCCCCGGATTGGAAGGTGGTCCCCGGTCACGCATCCGCGATCCCCGCAGCCCCGCCCTCCCAGGCGGAACCTGCGGACATACAAGGCCGGCGCAGTTCGCCGGTAGATGGTGTTGAAAGCTCGGGGCCCGGGCGCCAGTACGGCGCTCGGGCCCCCCGACGCGGTCCCCCTGAAAGAAGAGGTCTATGCCCCCTGGCAGTTCCCGCGCCGTCACCCCTCTCGATGACGACGACTACCCCGCCTACACCATGGGCCGGGCCGCCGAGATGCTCGGCACCACTCCCGCCTTCCTCCGCGCCCTGGGCGAACACCGTTTGATCACCCCCCTGCGCTCCGAAGGCGGCCACCGCCGCTACTCCCGCTATCAGCTGCGCATCGCTGCCCGTGCCCGCGAACTCGTCGACCAGGGCACCCCCATCGAGGCCGCCTGTCGCATCGTCATCCTTGAAGACCAGCTCGAAGAAGCCCAGCGCATCAACGAAGAACTGCGCGCACAAGGCCAGGGACAGCCGAAGACCTCGGCCTGACCGGGGAACACCGGCGGCGGGCGGGGCATTGAGCCCCGCCCTTCGCATCGTCGGCGGCATTCCGGCACCGCACCCACCTCACGGCTTCAAGATCACCCCATGGCTCCTTTTTGGGCTCACCTCGGCGATACCCCAAGAACGCGCTGCGGGTGCCGACCCCGGCCGACCACAGCCCGGAATCGGCCGTTCGCACGGTGGCGGCGGTGGAGTTGGGATATGACGGTGCCGTCAGTGATGTTGAAGGCGGCGAACAGAGCCGCGCTCACGGCGGACCGCACCTCATCGACGCAGCTTCTGGACGCGGTCCGGTTTGGGCCCGCTGACGACGCCGCGGCGGTCACCGCCGACCAGTGCGGGCCGTGGTCGAGCGGCTGATTGCAGCCGGGCAGTGACAGCAGGGCGACGGGAACGTCCTGGTCGTGATGGATGCGGCCTACGACGTGATGCGGCTGGCCTGGGTCCTGCGTGACCTTCCCGTCGAGTTGGTCGGGCGTCTGCGCTCGGATCACGCTCTTCGGCTGCCGAAGCCGCCGCGCGTCTACGATCCCAGGGGCGGCCTGCCGCCCCTGCACTGCAAGGAGTTCAGCGTGGCCAGGCCCGCCTCGTGGCCGGTGCCGTCCGTGGTCACGGTGAACGACACGCTCAGATACGGCAAGGTCGAAGCCCGCGCCCGGGACCGGCTTCACCCCAGGCTGCAGCGGCGGTCCGCATGGATCAACCATGACAGTGAACTCCCGGTCGTCGAGGGCACATTGATCCGTCTCGGCGTCGAGCACCTGCCCGGCGATCGCGAGGCACGACCGGTCTGGCTGTGATCCTGGGCCACCGGTGCCACCTCGGCCGACGTCGACCTCGTCCGGTCGTGCTACCTGCGCAGATTCGATCCGGAGCACACGCTTCGCCTGTTCAAACAGTCCCTCGGGTGGACGAGGCCCAGGCTTCGTGACCCGCTGACAGCGGACCGCTGGACCTGGCTCGCGATCGCTGCACACACCCAACTCCGCCTCGCCGCACCACTCGTGGCGGACCGGCGCCAGCCCTGGGAGGAGAACAGCCGCCCTGGCGAAGCCCTCACGCCGACACGCGTCCGGCGCGGGTTCCGACACATCCGCCCGCACCTCGCCTGTCCAGCCCGTGCGCCGAAACCCGTGCGACCCGGCCTCGGACGCCCGGGCAACCATCACCGAACGTGACCAGCGAGGTCAAGGAACAAGCCAAGGGGCCCTTGCACTATGAGCGTCCGAGGTGGTCCCGCGGTCTGGGGCCGTGCATCGCAAGGCGCGCAGAGCCCTCGATGGGGGTGCCCCCGCTCAGGCGAAATCAGCAGCCGTGCGAGCAGGTCAGCGAGTACTGCCGTCGAGGCGCTCTCGGCCTTGACCTTGGCGCGGTCGATGGACAGTCGCCCGTTCCTCGCCGAGACGGACCCGTACTGCTGTCGGACATCGAGCTGGGTGCCGTAGGCCGTCAAGGGGCGGACACCCCCTGCGTACCAGCCCCGATCCGGCGAAATCCCACGTGACGGCCGCTTATCCATGGCTCAGGACGACTGCCTGGCCGCCCGCGGGAGCCATCGCGACGCGCAGCGTGGTCGACGAGGTCACGGTCTGTGTGCTCACTGCGACGGGGGTCTGGTACGGGCTGCTGCCCGGCGTTCCGTCGGCGTAGATCGTGGCGGTGTAGGTGCCGCTGCCGAGGAAGGACAGCGGGATCGAGAGGGTCCGGGCGGTCTCGTTGGTCATCGCCCCCAGGTACCAGGTGCTACCGCTGCGCCGGGCGACGGCGATGTACTCGCCGATCGAACCGGCGAGGGTCCGGCTCTGGTCCCAGACGGTGGGGATGGCGTCGAACCAGGGCAGCCCGGGCCAGTTGGAAGGGGTGGAGTACTGCGAGGGAGTGCTGTACCAGTACAGGAAGTTCAGGGGCTGGTAGTACACGGCGGCCATCGCCATCTGGTGGGCGTTGGTCGTCCGGTCGCGGGACTGGCCGTAGCAGATGGTGTAGTCCATCGGCCCGCCGATGTTGCGGGCGAAGGGCAGGGTGACGTTGTGGGTGGCGGTCGGGAAGTGCTCGTTGCCCCGCACGCCCTCCATGCTGATCCAGTTGGGGTAGGTCCGCTCGTAGCCGAACGGCCGCACGTCGTCGTGCATGTCGATCAGCAGTTTGTGCGTCGCCGCCGCCCTGGCCCAGGCGATGATCTGGTTCGTCATCGCCTGGGTGCCGTCGTTGATGAAGCCGAGCTTGACACCCGCCACGCCCCAGCTCCGGTACAGGGCGAACAGGCTGTCCGAGCTGCTCATGGCCATGGGGTTGACGTAGAGGAAGACGCCGACGCCCTTGCCGGCGGCGTAGGAGATGACCTTGGGCAGATCGATGGCGGGGATCGGCTGCGTGGCGTCGGTCGAGGTGTGCTCGGGGCCGTACCACCCCGAGTCGTACTCGATGTACTGCAGGCCGCGGGCGGCGGCGAAGTCGACGCCCGCCAGCCCGTCCGCGGTGGTCAGATTGCACCGGAAGACCTTGCCCGGCTTGATCCACGACGTGTCGGCGAGGGCGCCGGCCGGGGCCAGGTTGAGTACCAGCTCCGCGTTGTCGACCAGTTCGGCGTGGGTGGAGCCGATCACCACGGCGCGCCAGGACGTGGCGAACGGTGTGGTGACGGTGGAGGTCGTCTGGACCGGTCCGGAGCCGCGGGCCGTGTGCCGCATCAGGTACGCCGCGAGGGTGTTGGGCTGTCCGGAGACCGAACTGAGCATCGTCCGGGGGTAGTTGGTGCGGGCCGACTCGCAGACGCAGGCGATGAGCCCGCTGCTGTAGGTCGCGGTGAGGGGGAGGTCGGTCAGGGGACCGGTGTCCGTGGAGGAGGTTCCGGTGGACGGGATGGAGCCCGGCGCGACCGGTTTGTAGTCGTCCTCGTCCCGCGCGCTGTAGACAAGTGTGCCGTCCGGGAAGACGAACGTCGTCAGTTCGCCGGCGATGGTGGCGGTGCCCGAGTCCAGCAGGACGTAACGGAACGCGACGCCGGTCGCGTAGGCCCGGATCTGGACACCGAAGTTGATGGAGGTGCGGTTGTCCCGGAGGTTCCAGCGCATCTCCTGGTAGGCGTCGGAGACGGTCGCGTTGCGTCCGTACAACGGGTTCCAGGTGGTGTCGACGTGCCAGTGCTGATAGTTCGTCAGAACGGCGTCGGTGCCGAGGGTGGTTCCGTCGCTCAGCCGCAGCCCCATGGCCGAACTGGCCACGACGGTCGCGCCGTTACGCCGGGCCGACCACTGGAGCGAGCCGCCCACCAGCGACATGGTGATGCTGGTGGTGCCGTCGAGCGACGTCGCGGTGACCGAGGCGTCTGCGGCTGCGGCCGGATATGTGCTGCCGATGCCCAGCGCGGCCGTTGCGGCCGTGACAGCCGCGCCCCTGAGCACCCCGCGACGGGAAGGTTCCTGACGCCCTGGCATGTTCACAGTCGGTCCACCTCGCCCGATACGGTTTCCAACAAACTCAATCAGCAAGTAACAGATTCTGACCGTCGCGAAGTTTCTACGCCTCCCCCGGTCTATAGGTCAACCCCTCGCGTCCACCCTCCATATGTCCGAAATCCCGGACAGTCCAGGCGACTTGCGACCTCTGCGAGCCCCATTAGGGCTCCCAGAGCGGGTCACGAATTAAACAAACTCGAACGCGATCCTTGACGCCACGAACGTGCCACGACTCTCATTGGTCCCCGCGACACCGACGGATCGTCAAACCTCGACGGAGAGGGACGCACATGTTCAAGGGAGTTCTTCGGCCGCCCGTCGGCCGATGGTGGCGCGGGGCCGCAGCGTTCCTGACCCTCCTGGGAGGCCTTGCGGCGCTGCTGCTTCCTGCGACCGAGGCGCACGCGGCCACGGTGTCGTTCACCACGGGTGCCGCACGCACCGACCAGAACGGCAACACCCTGCAGCTGCACGGCCTCGGCATCATCAAGGTGGGAGACACCTGGTACGGCTTCGGCGAGGACAAGACGGGCGAGACCTCGTCGGACACGTCCTTCCAGGACATCGCCTGCTACTCCTCCACCAATCTCGCCGACTGGGCCTACCAGGGCCAGGCGCTGAGCCGGCAGAGCAGCGGCGACCTCGGTCCCAGCCGCATCGTGGAGCGACCCAAGGTCATCTACAACAAGTCGACCAGCACATACGTGATGTACATGCACATCGACAGCAGGAACTACTCCGAGGCCAAGGTCGGCGTGGCGACCAGCAGCACCCCGTGCGGCCCCTACACCTACCGGGGAAGCTTCCGGCCGCTGGGCAACGTCAGCCGTGACCTCGGCCTGTTCCAGGACACCGACGGCACCGGCTACCTGCTGAGCGAGGACCGCAACAACGGCCTGCGCATCGACAAGCTGTCCGCCGACTACCTGTCCGTGGACAGCGCGGTGGCGGTGCTCGGCAGCAGCGGCAGCAGCGGCAGCGTCGAGGCCCCCGCCATGATCAAGAAGGACGGCACCTACTACGTCTTCGGCTCCCGCCTGACGGGCTGGAGCCTCAACGACAACATCTACGCCACCGCCACGTCACTGGGCGGCCCCTGGTCGTCCTTCCGGAACTTGGCCGCGCCCGGCACCCACACCTACGGCAGCCAGACGGCGAACGTCATCACCGTCCAGGGCTCCTCCGGCACCACCTACATCTACGCCGGCGACCGCTGGAACACCTCCGACCTCGGCGCGTCGAAACTGATCTGGCTGCCGCTGACCATCAGGGGCACCACGGTGAACCTCGGCCAGTACCCCACCTGGTCACTCGACACCTCAGCGGGAACCTGGACGGCCGGCAGCGGGATCCCCGCTGAGGGCGTCCACACCCTGAAGAACGTCAACAGCGCTCTGCTGATGGACGTGTCGAGCGGCTCCGTGGCGAACGGCGCCAAGATCATCCAGTGGCCGTCCAACGGCGGCACCAACCAGCAGTGGACGCTCACGCGGGTGGCGGACAACGTCTACACGCTCAAGAGCGTGAAGAGCGGCCTGTGCCTGGACGTACCGAGCCATTCGGCCGACACCGGCGTCCAGTTGGAGCAGTGGACCTGTAACGGCGGGACCAACCAGCAGTGGTTCCTCGACCTGGTCGGCAGCTACACCGGCAGCACCTACATGCTCGCCGGCGTGGGCAGCGACCTGGAAATCAGTGTCGCGAACGCCTCGACCACCAACGGGGCGGCCGTGGCGCAAGAAACGGGCACAGGCGCGACGAGCCAGCAGTGGAGTCTTTCCTGACGGCCGCCGGGAGCCGACGACGGACGGCGGAGGGCGCCGAGCACGACCACGTAAGGCGCCCGTGCTGATTCCGTGATCATTCGATCCTGAAGCAGCTGAGAGCAGTGGCCCTGCAGGAGCTTCCAGATGTTGGCCCAGCGGCTGGTCCGTGGGGGCGCAGCGGCGGGCATCAGCCGAAGCACTGTTCCGAGGGCGGGTAGGGGCAGCACGCGCAGGCGTGCGCTGATGTCGCGGAGCTCGGCCGTCGCGAGCGGGGACGGAGACGTCACCCAGAGGTCGGCTCCTTCAACAAGCATGGCGGTGACGGTGACTTGCCGGCGAGCCTTGGCTTACGGGTGAGTGTGCTGACCTGCGTCACGCGCGGAACACTGCCGACCCGGCCGCTGCGGCTCCCTGCCACGCCGCCCGGAGCACGACGGCCGCAAGTACCCCGACGGCGCCATGGGTGCCCCCGACGGGCAGCGGTTCATGACGGCCGCCGGGCCGCGCAACACCTTGGTGGCCCACCCTGAGGACACCCGCGGTCGTCTCCGTGCCGACCCGCCTCGGAGGAGATCGGCGGCTGCGGTGCGCCGGGGCGTGCGGCATGACCGCAGCGGGAGCCCGCCGCCGCACCCCCCGGGCCCGTTCGAGGCCTAGCGTGTCGTCGGGGATCCCGACGGCGCTTCATCGCCTCGCGGCGACCGCCGCGCTGTCTCGCAGGAACCCCGCGAAGGCCTCGGCGGCCGGCGTCAGGGCGTGGTCGCTCATGCGTACCAGGAGGATGCGGCGCACCGGAGCCGGAGGCAGGAGCGGCAGGACGCTGACGCCTCCTCGGATGCCTTCCAGGGCGAGGGTGGGTGCGAGGGCGACGCCGATGCCGGCGGCGACCATGGCCTGGGCCTCCTGGTAGTCGTGGGCCTCGTAGGCGATCTGCGGCTCGAAGCCGACCGCGCGGCAGCTTCGGGCGAGGGCCTCGGCCACCGGGTGGTTCTCGGCACGGGTGATCCAGGCGTCGTCGGCGAAGTCGGCGAGGGCGGCCGAAGACCGGCCGGCGAGAGGGTGGTCCTTGCCGACCAGGAGTGCCGGAGGGTCGTCGACGAGCGAGGTGACGACGATGTCCTCGCGGTCGATGCGGTTCCAGTCGTAGTCCCACATCAGGGACATCTCGATCTCTCGGTTCTCCAGCATCGCCCACAGACCCGCGATACGGGCGCTGCGCACGGTCAGCCGTACGTCGGGGTGTGTCCGGCGGAAGGCGATCACGGCCCGCGGGAGGAGGGAAGCGCCGACGGTGGGGAAGGTTCCGACGCGGAGCGTGCCCGCTCGCAGTCCCGCGAAGTCGGCGAGTTCGTTCTCCGCGGCCGTCAGTTCGCGCTCGATCCGCTCTCCCCGCTCGGCCAGCGCGCGCCCCGCGTCGGTGAGTGTGACACCCCGCGCATGACGCTCGAGGAGCGGTTGCCCGGCCTCCACCTCCAGGCGGCTGACCTGCTGCGACACCGCTGACGGCGTGTAGTTGAGGGCTCGTGCGGTCGCCGTGACCGAACCCCGCCGGGCGACCTCGGTGAAGAGCAGGATGCGCCGGACATCGAGCATCTCGCCACCTCCAGCATTTACTTCAACTTAATACCCATGCAGATTTCCGAGATTGTACTTCACGCTGTCCGCACCCACTGTGGATCGCACCACGCACGGAAGTGCCGTCGGGGTTTCCACGAGGAGTCTGTTGTGTTGCGTCTGCAGGGCGAGATGATCCGCGGAGGTACCAGCAAGTGCTGGATCTTCGACCACCACGACGTGGTGGCGACCGGTGTGGACACCGACACCCTGCTGCTCGCCGCCTACAACGCCGCCGACCCCCGCCAGATCGACGGCGTCGGCGGTGCCTCCTCCACCACCTCCAAGGCGGCGATCGTCCAGGCCTCGACGAAGCCCGGTGTCGACGTCGAGTACGCCTTCGCACAGGTCGGCATCGGCGACGAGCGCGTGGAATGGGCCAGCAACTGCGGCAACTGCGCCACCGCCGTCGCCCTGTACGCCGTCCACAACGGCCTGGTGCCGCTCACCTCGGACTCCACGACGGTGCGGATGCTCAACGTCAACACCGGCGCCCGGCTCAGCGGCACCATCCCCACCCCCGGGCGGGCCGCCCCCGACGCGGGGACGGCCCGGGTCCCGGGCACCACCGCGCTCGGTGTGCCGGTGCTCCTCGGCTTCGAGGATCCTGCGGGTACGTCGACGGGCAGGGTCCTGCCGACCGGCCGCGCCCTGGATACGCTGACCGGGCCCGTCGGCACCGTCGAGGTGTCCCTGGTCGACGCCGGCGCCCCGGCGGCGCTGTTCGAGGCCAAGGCGTTCGGACTCGACGGCACCGAGTCCCTCGCCGCCTTTGCCTCCTCGGTGCCCGCCCTCACCGTGCTGCGCCGGCAGGCCGCCCTGTCCATGGGGCTGGCCGAGGAGACCGACCCCGTCAGCCACGCCGTCCCGAAGGTCGGAGTGGTCGCCCGTCCTGTCGCCTACCGCACGACCGATGGCACCCTCGTCCCACAGGACGAGTACGACCTGGCCGTCCGCATGGTCTCCATGCACGCCCCCCACCCGGCGATCGGTCTCACCTCGGCCGTCGCCGTGGCCACCGCAGCCGCCATCCCCGGCACCCTCGCCCACCGCGTAGCCCGGCAGACCGCCGACGGGACCTTGCGCCTGGGCACCCCGGCCGGTGTCATCACCGCCCGAGCCGTCCCCGCAGCGGAGGGCGCCTCCCCCACGGTGCTGCTGCACCGCGCCGCCCGCCGCATCGCCCGAGCCGAACTCCTCGTTCCCGTCCTGGAAGGACGCCCCGCATGAGCCGCAACGACGCTGCCCCGGGTACCGTCAACACCCCGCCCAGCCGCCTGCGCCGGCTGCTGTCCCTGCTCTACGTCCAGTGCCTGATCGGCGTCCTGGCCGGGGCAGCCGTCGGCTGGCTGTGGCCTTCCTTCGGAGCCGATCTCAAACCCCTGGGCGACGGGTTCATCGCGCTGGTCCGCATGATGATCGCGCCCGTCATCTTCTGCACCGTCGTCCACGGCATCGCCTCCATGGGCAACGCGCGCGCCGTCGGCCGGGTCAGTCTCAAGGCGCTGATCTACTTCGAGGTCCTGACGACCGTCGCCATGGGGATCGGTCTGGTCGTCGTGAACGTCGTCCAGCCCGGCAGCGGGCTCCACGTCGACCCCTCGACCCTGTCGACCAAGGGGCTGCCGCCGGAGGCGACCGCGAGCCACGACGGCGTCGCCGCCTTCGTCCTCTCCACGATCCCCGACACCCTGCTCAGCGCGCTGACCGGCCACGAGATCCTGCCCGTGCTGCTGGTCTCGGTGCTGTTCGGCTTCGGCCTGAACGCCGCCGGCGAGGCGGGTGAGGGGATCACCCAAGGCATCGAGAAGCTCTCCAAGGTCCTGTTCACGCTCATCCGCTGGATCATGCGGCTCGCCCCGATCGGCGCCTTCGGATCCATGGCCTTCACCATCGGCAACTACGGCCTGGACACCCTGCGCCACCTCTTCCTGCTGGTCGGCTCCTTCTGGCTGACCGCCCTGTTCTTCGTCCTGGTCGTCCTCGGCGCCGTCATGCGCTTCAACGGACTGCGGCTGCTGCCCTTCCTGCGCTACATCAAGGAGGAGCTGCTGATCGTCCTGGGCACATCGTCCTCCGAGCCGGTGCTGCCGCGTCTGATGGCCAAGCTCCAGCACGCGGGCGCCTCGAAGCCGGTCGTCGGGATCACGCTGCCCGCCGGGTACTCGTTCAACCTCGACGGCACCGCCATCTACCTGACCATGGGCTCGGTCTTCCTCGCCCAGGCCCTCGGCATCGACCTCAGCCTCACCCAGCAGTTGTCCATGCTCGCCATCATGCTGCTCACCTCCAAGGGCGCGGCCGGTGTCACCGGCTCCGGCTTCATCGCCCTGGCGGCCACCCTCAGCGCCGTCCCTCACGTCCCCGTCGCCGCCCTCGCGCTGATCTTCGGCATCGACCGCTTCATGTCGGAGGCCCGTGCCCTGACCAGCGTGGTCGGCAACGGCGTCGCCACTCTCGCGGTGGCCAAGTGGGAGGGACAGCTCGACGAGGAGCGCGCCAAGGCCGTCCTCAGTGGCGACCTCCCGTTCACCGCCGGGCCCGAGGGTGACCACATCCCCGACCCGCAGGCAGAACCGGCACCCGACGCGAACCCAGAGGGGGGCGAGGAGGCCGAACCGAAGACGGTGACCGGGACGGACCGTGAGCCGGTGCCCGCCGCCGGCTGACACACCCCTGACGGTCGGTCCGGAGCCTGGGCTCCGGGCCGCCCCCTTTTCAGGTTTCCTCGAAGCCCCGTCACCCGGCCGCCGGCGACGGCGTCACCATGCGGCCGAGGACATCGGCACCATCAATAACCCGCCCGTTGCCCGCCTGTCGTCTGCCGACCGGGCCGGTCGACGACACTCGACGGTCGAGGTTCAGCGCCTCTCACGTACCAGGGGGACGAGCGCGGAGGCGTGGTCGTCCACAACGAGGGCCAGTGGGAGTCCGCGGCTCAGCAGCACGGCGCCGTGGTGGACGGCCCCGGTTGTGGTGTCACGCCGGCGGGCCACAGGTCGAGGGCACTCAGGGGCAGTGCGGGATCCCGGTGACCGAAGCGCCGTGCGCGCCGCAGGACGACCACGGCGGTTTCCCTGCCGTCGGGCGCCACATACTGCACGGCACTCGGCTCCCCGTCTCCGAGCGGTCGCAGACGGTACTGATCGCCCAGCTGCACCAGATGCCGTACAGCCTTGTACGACGCCACCAGTTCAACGCGCTTCCAGGGTCGCGCTCGCCGGGCTCGCCGCCACCGGCATCCTGGCGACCGGCGGCCTGGCCGTGGCCGCCATCGTCGCGCCCCCGTCGCCGTCGGCCACCGTGACCGTGCCCGCCACCCCGTCCCCGGCCGCCGCACCCGACATCGGCCCGCCCCACCCCTGTCGCGCCGGCCCCGGCCACCACCCCGGTCAGCGCGCGCCCGACTCCGTCGGCCACCAGTCCATCACCGGCCGCCGACGAGAGCCAGAACGGACCGCTGTGGTCGGCCGGCTCGGTGGACCCGCGCAGCACCGTCTACCGGACGCAGAGCGACCTCGCCCTCAAGCGGCGCGCGGGATCCACCAGTTGAATGGCGTATGGGATAGGCGACGGGGAGCAACTTGCCCGATAGTCGCGCACGTCCAGACGGCCCCCTCATTCCTCCGGGCGTCTCCCGTCGGTGCACTGGCGCTCCTCTGTGTGGCACAGCCACGCGGCAGCCTGCCGCCTGCCCTGTCACCGCCCATGTGGAGGCCTTGCGTGCCCGGTTCCCCCCCGGTGATGCCGAAACCGCAGGAGCCTTTCATCGGTGGTGCCCACTTTTGTGTTATCGCCCGCTCCGTATCACGTCTCCCTACGCAGGCACTGTCCCCACGAGAGCCCGAGGAACGACGCAGTGACACTTCAGATCAGCCGACGCACCATGCTCAAGGCCGCGGGGGCGGCGACCGGCGCGGTCGGTATCGGTATCGGCACGGGCGTGGCCGCCTCCCCCGCGACGGCGGCGCGCACATCCTTCGCGCACCCCGGGATGCTCCACACCCAGGCCGATCTCGAGCGCATGGCCGCCAAGGTGAAGGCGGGCGCCGAACCCTACACGGCGGGTTTCGCCAGGCTCACCGCCAACCGTCACTCGCAGAGCACCTGGCGGCCCAACCCGCTGACGACCGCGGTCCGGGGAGGGAGCGGCGTCCAGAACTACTGGGTTCTCTACAACGACATCCACGCCGCCTACCAGAACGCGCTGCGCTGGAAGATCACCGGCGACACGGCCCACGCCGACACCGCACGGGATATCTGCAACGCCTGGTCGGGGACGCTGAAGGGCATCGGCGGAGGCTCCGAAGTCGTGCTCCTGGCGGGCCTCCAGGGGTACCAGTTCGCCAACGCCGGCGAGCTCATGCGCGGCTACCCCGGCTTCGACCTGGCCCGTTTCCAGGACATGCTGGTCAACCACTTCTATCCGATGAACCGCTTCTTCATGCACCGCAAGACCAATTGCATCGGCCACTACTGGGCGAACTGGGACCTGTGCTCGATGGCCTCGGCCATGGCCATCGGGATCCTCTGCGACGACCGGGCCAAGTTCAACGAGACGGTCGACTACTTCTACCACGGCGCAGGCAACGGCGCGCTGGACAAGGCGATCCCCCACGTCTACGGCAACGACCTGGCCCAGTGGCAGGAGAGCGGGCGCGACCAGGGCCACAGCCTGTTGGGCATCGGCCTGATGGGCACCATCTGCGAGATGGCCTGGAACCAGGGCGTCGACCTCTACGGCGCGGAGGACTCCAAGTTCCGCAAGGCGTGCGAGTACGTCGCCCGGTACAACCTCGGCCACGAGGTGCCCTACACGACCTACACCTGGACAAACGGCGTGCACTGCGTGAACACGGAGGAGGCCGTCATCTCCGAAGGCGGCCGTGGCGGTGGGCGCCCGGTCTGGGCGCGGGTCTACAACCACTACGCCAACAGGCGCGGCATGGCCATGCCGAACACCCGCGAGATGGTGGCCCGCAGCGGGCCCGAGGGAGGCGGCGGCGACTACGGCCCGAACAGCGGCGGATTCGACGAACTCGGCTTCGGCACACTGGCGTACACCCGGGACAAGGCCACCGCGGCCGAGGCGGCGGCCTCACCGTCCCCGTCGAAGTCTGCGGCCGGCAGGTCCGGAACATCCGGTTCGTCCAAGTCCCCGGCAGGGCAGTCCTCCGGGAACGCCGGCGCCCAGGGCGGAAAGAGCGACAAGGACCTGGCCGCCACCGGTACCTCGGACCTCGCTCTGTGGACGGCCGCGACCGGCGTCACCGCGGTAGCCGGCGGCCTCCTGCTGCTCCGCCGCCGCGGCCAGGCCCGCCGCGATACGGAGTGACACCCGCGGTGACACAAAAAATTCGGTGACTGACCACAGTCGGGCTCCCTGCACGCGCCCTGCGCAATGTTTGACGCGGTGTGAGCGGGGCTGCCGGGGTGGGGCCCGGCACTCCGCCGCTCCGCCGCGAAGTCGCATCCAGACAGGCCGTGCTTGCGGGCGGCGTCCGTGCGGCGGGTGGTGCGCTCCCCGCCCGCGAAGCCCCTGGCGACGATCCTCTTGTGCACCACGTCCGCACGGATCTTGCCCTGCGAGCGAATCGCCGGCTCCTCATCAGTACGGGACGGCGGCGGTCTGCTCACCTACCACTGGCCCTCCCATTGCGCCGAGGCGCCGATGCGCTGATGGCGTACCACAACGCCACCCACCCCGGCGCACGCGCCGCATTGTGGCGACGACTGAGCGACAGCATGGCCCCGCTCGTGCGCCGCATGCAGACGAGCGGCTTCCTGGGACGGCCGCAGTTGCGGTCGCTCGCTGAGGCGTATGACGTGAGGGTGTGGGTGCGCTCTGCCTCGGCGAAGAATCAGGCCGACAAGCTGATCGTCCCCGTCCGCGCGGTCTGCGCACCCGCCTTCGCCCATGCCGGACAACCGAGTAATTGATTACCCCCTGGATCCGACTGTCTGATCAACCTCGCGCCCCCGAGATTCGGTTGTGCCTGAACCCAACCGGACAGAAGGGAGCGGGGCCATGTCCCGTTCACTCCGTAAGAGAATCGCCGGCGCCCTGGCCGTGGTCGCCCTCGCAGGTGGGTCGCTGACCCTGGCCTCCGGTGAGGCCAGTGCCGTCCCCGTCCCCAACCCCCCCTGCAACTCCCCCGCCTTCACCGCCTGTGTCGCGATCTCCAACCACAGCGTGGACGCGTCCAGCTGGCGTATCAGTGTCACCGAGCCCAACGGCCACAGGTGGAACCGGTGCCTCCAGGGCGGCCGGGAGCACACGACGAGCCACTGGACGAACGTGTGGTTCTCCAACAGCGACCAGGTCTCACTGACGGCCTTCCGCGGCGGGAACTGCGAGGGCTGGAGCCAGAACGACGACTGGTGGGGCGACTGGCGCTCGACCCAGGACCAGTACCACCTGATCGTCGTCAACAGGCACTGACCGCCGCACACCGCTCGCACCACCGAACCCTCCCCCCTCATTTCCCGCAAGGAGCCACCCAAGTGCGTCCCCACGCTCTGACGACCCCTGCAGCAGAGCCCACAGCGAACAAGAAGCGCAAGAGCCGCCGCTGGCTGGCCTCGGCTCTGAGCCTGGGCCTCGCCCCGCTCATCCTGCTGGCCTCGCCCGGCTCCGCCTCGGCGGACACCTGGTGCTGGAAGCCGGACGGCTACGACATCCGCAAGGGCGACACCACCTGGGCCAAGGGACAGACCCAGGCCGCCAACACCTACCAGGACTGGGTGTGGCGCGGACCCACCTTCCGCTGCCCCACGAACTCACCCGGCTGCGGCTACCGCTGGGACCAGTCGAAGACGACGGGCTGGCAGTGGTCGGTCGGCGTCAGCGTCAGCAACCCCGTCCCGTGGCTCAACCAGGTGCTCGCCAGCATCACCCCCTCCTACGGCCGCAACGGCTCCACGTCCACCACCTTCAGCTTCAGCACGGACCTGCGACCGGGCCAGTACGCCCAGCCCATCCAGGTCGTGGAGCGCCGCTGGACGAAGGGCACCTTCGTCGGCGCCTTCCGCACCGACCACTCCGGCTGCGGCGGTGGCCAGGAGCGGTACTGGTGGGACGGCAACTACGAGTGGGGCTCGTGGACGGCCAACCTCAGGGTCAACGACTACGGCACCTACAGCATCTGGAGCTGACGCCCCAAAGCCGGCCCGGCCCCGGTGTTCTGCACCTCACCGGGGCCGGGCCCCCTCCCCGTTCCATCTCCGACCTCATGAGGAACCCCGGCCATGCACCCGCGCCGTCCCCGCCGTATCCCCCGCACCGCCGCTCCCGCGGCCGCCGCCCTCCTGTGCGCTCTGCTGGCCTCCTGCTCCTCTGGCAGCGCATCCCCGGCCGCCTCCGGAGCTTCGCCTGCCGGAGCCTCCCCCGCCGGTGCGGCTCAGGTGACGACCGTCTCGCCCGGCCCCGCCGTCACCCCCGCCGTCACGTCCTCGCCCAAGACCCTGCCCCCTTCCCGCCTGTGCGCCGTCCTCGACCGGTCCGCCGCCCGCCAGGTACTGACCGACCCGAAGCAAGCTCCCCGCCTCGCACCCGGCAAGGGCACGGCTGGGGACTCGTGCAGTTACGCCTCCGGCGACGGGATGAACCTGCTCACCCTCAACCCCTCCGCACGCTCCTACGACGCCGAGGTCTCCGCCTCGCACAGCCTGGTCCGCGACCCCGCCTCGGCGGGCATGCGCGACGTGAAGGCCACCAAGGTCACCGGACTGGGGCAGAGCGCCTTCCGCGAGACCGTGGTGGTGCTGCAGCCGCGACAGAACGTCGCCTACGTGGTGTGGCGCGCGGGTTCCAGGACCTGGGTGCTCACCCTCGCGGAGACAGGCGGGGCGAAGGCCGCCGACCGTCTCGTATCGCTGGCCCGGCAGATCACCCCGCGGCTCCCGCACTGACCCCGCACGCCCGCCGATAGGGCGCGTCCGGCACGTACGTCCGCCACTGTTCCCGCGTGAGGTCGGTACCCGCCCGGGCGCAGACCCGCGCGATCGCCCGTCCGGGATCGACGGCGTACCGCTGGAGCGGGACGTGCGCCCCGCCCGCGTACAGGGTCCTGCCGTCGGGCGAGAAGGCCAGGGACGCGATGACGTCGCCGGGCGTGGTCAGCGGGGTGCCGAGGGGCTGGCGGGTCGCCACGTCCCACAGCTGCAGGCTCCCGGCGTCGCCGCTCACCGCCAGCGTCCGGCCGTCAGGACTGAACGCCAGCGCGTTCACGGCCTCCGGGCGGTCACCGAGCGGGGCCGGGAAGGCGTCGCGCAGCACACCGGCACGCCTGTGTGCTGTCCTGTCCCACAGGGCGACCCGCCCCATGTCGTCGCCGACCGCGAGCACGGAGCCGTCGGCCGAGAACCCCACCGCGCCCACGTGCTCGCCCTGCACCAGGTCGCGGCTGGTGACCTTGGCCGACGGCAGCCGGGCGAGCCGTCCGTCACCGACCAACAGCCCGCCGTCGGGGCGGACGGCCAGGTGGACACTGGCCAGGCCCGGCAGCACAGCCTTCCTGCGGTGAGCCGCCGTGTCCCACGCCTCGCCGTACAGGTCGCCGCCGGGCCGGAGAGGGGAGCGGGCGACGTACAGGGTGCGTCCACCGGGTCCGAGAGCGGTCTTCACCACAGGGTCTCCAGTCAGGTCCATGGTGGAGCGGACACGGTGGCGGGCGATGTCCCACACCGTGAAGGACTGCGAGACGACGTCCTGGCGGGGCGCCGAGACCCCGTACGCGAGCGCCGTGCCGTCCGGGCTGAACGCCAGCAGGGGCAGAGGGGCGACGGGGATCACCGGGGCGGGATCGCGGAAGACGGGCACGTCGACCGGGGGCAGGGTGCTTGTCAGCCGGCCGTCGGCGGTGGCGCGCAACCGGAAGAGGTAGCGCCCGCCGGTTCGCTCGGCCGTGGCATAGGTACGGCCGTCGGGGCTGAAGCCGACGGCGTCCAGCGGGATGCCGCGCCAGGCGGAGGTGACTGCCGGGCCGAGGTCGAGGGTGTGGACGGTGGTGCCCTCCAGATAGCGCAGGGTGCGGCCGTCCGGGTCCCAGGCCGGGCCGCTGTAGGGGCGCTGGTTGTTCAGGGAGTGCCGGAAGACGGGCACTTCGGGGGCCGCCAGCCGCCACACGCGGATCTCCTCGTGGTCGGCCGTCGCCACAAAGGCGCCGTCCGGACTGAAGGAGACGTGGTTCACTCCATTGTCGGCGAAGTCGGCGATCCGCTTGCCGGTCCCGGTGTCCCAGACCCGCAGCCCGGTGCCGGTGGTGGCGGCCAGCCGGTCCCCGTCGAGCGCGAGGACAGTCGTGTTCGTGTCCACGTCGCAGACACGGTCCCTCTGCCAGTCCCCGGACAGGGCACGGTGACCGGGTATGTCCCACAGCTGCGGGGCCTGTCCGCCGGAGCAGACGGCCGCGCGCCGTCCGTCCGCGCTGAGCGCCATGGCCGTCGTACTCGGTGCCGGGGCCTCGAACACCACGCGGCCGTCCGTGACCGAGCGCAGCCGCATCCGGTCGCCCTCGGTGCTCAGGAAAGCGCGGTCGTCGCCGGTGAAGCGGACGTCGGTGAACTGCGGCAGCGGGTCGGCACCGCCGGTCCAGTGCCCAGTGGCCGTATCCCACAGCCGTATCCCGGCCTCGTCGCTGACCACAAGCACCCGCACGTCCGGGCTCGCCCCGACAACCATGCCGCCCGGGAGCCGGCCCGAGCCGGTGCGTCGGCCCGTTCGCACGTCCCAGGTCCGCCAGGTGCGGTCGACCGGGCTCAGCAGGGTGTGGCCGGAGGCGGAGAGGGAACGCCAGGCGGAATCGCCGGGCACGGGGTCGGTGAAGGTGTCCGTCTCCTGCTGGGCGAGGGAGCCGAGCAGGGCGCGACGGGACTCGGGCAGCTCGGCGACGCGCCAGGCGGCCACGCCCAGCAGCATCGCGGTGCGCGGGTCGGTGGTGCGCAGCGCGTCGGCCACGTCGGCGACCTGGCGGGCTGCTTCCTGGGTACGCCGGCGCGCGTTGTCGGCGTAGGACTGCCAGACGGCGAGGGCCGTCAGCAGCGCCACCGCCAGGACGGCGGACAGTGACACGGTCAGGATGCGGTGCCTGCGGCTGATCCGGGCCGTGGCCTGGCGCTCCGCCTCGCGGGCGTCCAGCGCGGCGGTCAGGAAGTCACGTTCCGTCGCCGTCAGCGCCGGATCCTTGTCGTGGTCCGAGAAGATCTCCTCCGCGCGGGCCAGCCGGTTGCCCCGGTACAGGTCGCCCGCGTCGCGGTCGTGCTCCAGCCAGGTGCGGGCCGCGTCCGCGAGCATCCGGTGGTGCCGCAGCCGCTCCCGGTCCTCCTCCACCCAGCCGTGCAGCCGGGGCCAGCAGGTGATCAGCGCCTCGTGGGCGAGCTGGACCCCGTCCTCGTCGACGGTCAGCAGCCGGGCCCGGGTCAGCCGCTCCACCACCACCCGCACCTCCGCGTCCGCCCACTCCTCCAGCTCGACCCGGGCCAGCGGCCGGCGGGTGTCCGGGGTGCCCTGGCCCGGCTCGACCATCCGCAGCAGCACCCGCCGGGCGGCACCCGCCTGAGCCGGGGACAGCCCGCCGTACACCTCCTCCGCACTCGCCGCGATCGCGCCCCGCACCCCGCCGGCGGCCTCGTACCCGGCCAGGGTGAGCATCCCTCCCCGGCGGCGGCGCCAGGTCTCCAGCAGGACGTGCGAGAGCATCGGCAGCCCGCCGGGCTCCCCCTGCACCTCCTCCACCAGACGGGCGGTCAGCGCCCGCTCCACACGGCACCCGGCCGCCTGCGCCGGTCCCACCACCGCCTCCCGCAGTTCCTCAGCCGTCATCGGACCGAGCAGCAGCCCGGCACCGCGCAGCCCGTCCGCGAGGCCCCGGTGCTCGGCGCAACGGGCATAGAAATCGGCGCGTACGGCGATGAGCACGCGCAGCCGACTGTCCGGGTCGCGGGCGGCGAGCAGCAGATCGACGAAGCGGGAACGTTCCTGTGGATCGCGGCAGAGGGTGAAGGCCTCCTCGAACTGGTCCACCACCACCCAGGCCTCCGGCTCCTCCGGGGCGGGGCTCAGCAAATGCCCGTACGTGGTTGCCGGGGCGGCTCCCGGGGTGAGGATCCGCAGGGTGGCCGGGCAGCCGCGCGCCGCGATCTCCTGCTGCAGGCGCGGGATCAGCCCCGCCCGCAGCAAGGACGACTTCCCGCTCCCCGAGGCACCGAACAGCACCGCGAACCGGTGATCGCACACCAGGTGCCCGACTTCGTCGATCATGCGGTCCCGGCCGAAGAACAGGTGCCGGTCGTCCGGCTCGAACCGGGCCAGCCCGCGATACGGCGACGGAGTGTCCTCCCTGTTCTCCGCCGGGGCCGCCTGGTTCGCCTCCGCCTCGGCGGCCTTCCAGCGCACCTCCCACCCGGCGGGATCGCCCCCGCAGGCCCGCACATAGCCCTCAACCACGGCGAGAGACGGAAGCCGTTCACCGGCGGCAGCCACTGACAAAGCGGTCGCCGAGAAACCCGCCACCTTCGCCATCGACCGGTACGAGGGACTCCCGGCAGCCTTCCGCAGCTCACGCAACTCGTGCGCGAGCCGTTGCACGGGACCGGACTGTGGGTCCACCGGTCTCTCGGGCCGCCCCATGAGGCGTACCTCCGTATAGGTGCGGTACGAGACATCCTGACATTCGAATGACGACCCTACGGATAGCCGGGTGACATCCAAGTTGCCTGCAAATGACAGGCAAGTAACCGCCGCCTGACGGCCGAGGGCTTGGAGGCCCGAGCCGGAGGCAGTGGTCCCACGCCCCCGGCCAGTGTGCCGATGGTGCCGGAGGCGGAGGCGACCGGCGCAGCGGCGGTCTGGGAAGCCGCCGAAGCGGGCTTCAGTACCGGGGGCCGCCCAGCTGCCGCCGGTGACGGTGCGGGTCTTCCAGTGGTGACCGAGCCGCGAGGGGAGACTCTTCAGATCACCTCGTGGTGCGGTGGGCGTTGGTCGGCTTCCGGGGGACGCTGTTGCTCTCGGTGCCGGTCCTGCCACGGCCCGCAGCTCGAACCGGGCCGGGCGTTTGATCACCGGCACGAATCACGGCGCCAAACAATTCCAGGCCGCTCAATCAATTGATTCAAGTCGCCTCAGGCCAGGCTTTCCTTCATCAATCAAAGGCCCACGTGCCGCATGATGAAACCGCTGTGGGGATGCGCTCCACCCTCGGCCGTCGGTGGACGGGACCTACTCAGACAGTGGAAAGTCCCTCGTAAATTCCCGAGCCGTGCAGGTCCGTGAACACGGCCGACCACAGACAGTCATAAGCCGCATGGTGAGAACTTCAGCAACGTGCCGGGTGCGGGAGAACGGGGGAAACATGACCAGGGTGATCGCAGAGTGCGGGAATCTGCCCGCCCCCTTCACGAGTTTTGTGGGCCGGCGGGAGGAGAGCGCTGAGATCCGCCGCCTTCTGTGCCTACGGCGGTTGGTGACGCTCACGGGCATGGGTGGTGTGGGCAAGACGCGGCTGGCGCTGGAGGTGGCCACCTCGTCCCGGGAGGTGTTCGCGGATGGGGTGTGGCTGGTGGACCTCGCGCCGGTGTCCGACCCGTCGGCGGTGGCGGCCACGGCGGCGGGCGCGCTGCGGGTGCCCGACCTCGGGGCGCTGCCCTTCCTGGACCAGCTGGCGGGTTATCTGGCCGGGCGGCGTGCGCTGCTGGTGCTGGACAACTGCGAGCACCTGGTCGAGGCGTGCGCCGAGCTGGCCGGAACCCTCCTGTCGGCCGCTCCCGAGCTGCGCATCCTCGCCACGAGCCGCCACACCCTGGGTGTCACGGGCGAGCACGTCCTCGCACTCCCACCGCTACCGCCGGACGAGGCAGTGGAACTGCTGCGGGACCGGGCCGTTGCTCTGCGGGAGCGGTCCCACGGCGACGAGACCGACCATGACGAGGCCGGCCACGCCGGGATCGCACGCCTGTGCGCAGATCTGGACGGGCTGCCGCTGGCGATCGAGCTGGCCGCCTCCCGGCTGCGCACGCTGACCGTCGGCCAGCTGACGGACCGGCTGGAGAACCGCTTCGCACTGCTCACCGGTGGCTGCCGGACGGCACCGGCTCATCAGCGCACGCTGCGCGGGATGATCGACTGGAGCTACGAGCTGTGCGCCCCGGCCGAGCGGCTGCTGTGGAACCGTCTGACCGTCTTCGCCGGCGGGTTCAGCCTGGAGGCCGCCGAGGGCGTCTGCTCCGGGGAGGGCATCGCCGAGGCCGAGGTGCTGGACCTCCTGGACCGTCTGGTCGCCCAGTCGGTCGTGCTGACCTGCGAGGCGGGTGGTCAGCGGCGTTACCGGCTGCTGGCGAGCATCCGGGAGTACGGCCGGGAGCGGCTCGCGGCCTCCGGTGAACTGGACGCACTGCGCCGACGCCACCGCGACTTCTTCCTGGCCCTCGCTGACCGCATCGACCGGAACTGGTACGGCCCCGGCCAGGAGGAGAACCTGGCCCGGCTGCGCGCGGAGCACGCCAACCTGCTGGCGGCCCTGGACCACGAGGGTGACCCGCGGTCCCGGCTGGCGCTGGTCGCCGCCCTGCGCTGGCACTGGTGCGTCGGCGGTTTCCTCAGTGAGGGGCGCCGCCAGTTCGAGCGGGTGCTCGCCGCCGCACCCGAGCCCGGCCCGGAGCGCGCCCGCGCGCTGCTGGCCGCCGTCTGGGTGGCGCAGACCCAGGGCGACCTGGCGACGGCCGACCGCTGGCTGGACGAGGTCGACGCACTCGGCGAGTTGCTGGGCGATGCGTGGGTGCGGATCCAGGCGGACGGCCTGCGCGGGGTGTCCGCGCAGTACCGGGGGCGGCCGCAGGAGGCCATTCGCCGCTACGGGGCGGCCCTGACCGCCATGACCGCGCTGGGCGACGAGCGCACGGCGGCCTGCTGGCTGCTCGCGCTGGCCGGCGGCCAGGCGTGTGCCGGGGACCCCCGGGCGGCACAGACCGGCAGCCGGTACGCCGCCGTCGCCGAGGCGAGCGGGGACCGGTGGGGTCGCGCTCAGGTGCTGATGGCGCTGGGCCACGACGCCTGGGCCCGCGGTGACCGGCACGCAGGAACCCTGGTCCGATCCGCGCTGGAAAGCATGCGTGGCTTCAACGACCATGCGATGGTCGCGAGGATGGTGGAACTGCTCGCCTGGGCCACCGCCGCCGACGGCGTTCATGAACGGGCCGCCCGGCTGCTCGGCGTGGCGGATGCCCTGTGGCGCGACGCCGGCAGCTCGGTCTGTGCGTTCGGACCGCAGATGGCCGAGTGGCACGCCCGCTGCGAGCAAGCCGCGATCGCTGCGCTGGGCGAGGCGTCGTACAGGGAGGCGTTCGCCGAAGGCGGCGAGCACCACACGCCCGGCCGGGCCGTCGACTTCGCTCTGGCCGCCGATTCCCATGGCGACACCGGTTCCGACACCGACACCCACCCCGGTTCCGGCGCCGACACACCGCACGACGGTGGGATCGTCGGCGGCGGTGATATCGATGTCAGGGAGCCCGCACCGGAGGCGCTGCGGCGACGCCCCGTGCCTGCCATGGCACCCCCCGAGCCGGGGTCGCCCGACGAAGGCCGCCGCGGATGCGACGTACTGCTGGTCGACGACGACCCAACGGCAAGAGAGAACACCCGGCTCCTCCTGGAGGCGAGCGGCTACCGGGTGCGTACCGCCGCCGACGGCGTGACCGGGCTCGCCCTGTTCCATCAGCAGAGCCCGGACGTCGCCGTGCTCGCGGGCCGGCTGCCCGGCCTGGACGGGATGAGCCTGGCCGGGCGGATCCGCGAGGAGTCCGCGGTGCCCATAGTGCTGATCGCGGACCGCGACGCCCCGGCGGACGTGGTGACGTGCCTGGAGGCGGGCGCCGACGACTGCCTGGCCAGGCCGGTCGACGGATCGCTCCTGGTCGCCCGTGTCCGTGCCCTGCTGCGTCGCACCATGCCCGCGGACCGGCCGTCCGACACCCGTGCGGTCCGGTTCGGGGACTTGGTGTACTGCCCTGTGTCACTGGAGGTGCGCAGGGACGGGGAACCCCTCCACCTGACCACGACGGAGCTGAAGCTGCTGCGGGAGTTCGCCGCTTCGCCCGGCACCGTCCTCACCCGGGACCTGCTCCTGGAGCGGGTGTGGGACTACGCCTGGTCCGGCGACAACCGGGTGGTGGACGTTCATGTGCAGCGGCTGCGCAGCAAGATCGGCCGGGACCGGATCGAGACGGTACGCGGCTTCGGCTACAAGCTCCGCGTCGCCTGAGGGGGCACCTGCCCACGAACGACGCGAAGGTCGCCCTCGCCACGGCGACCACGGCGACCACGGCGACCACGGTAGGGGCGACCACGGTAGGGGCGACGGCCGAGTTCCTGGTCCACCGCCTCACCGCCGCCGACCAGCCCTCCACCGCTCGCGCCGAGCTCGACCGGCAGCCGGGGGACGGTGCCGCGCACGACTGCGCGTCGGTCCCGCACACCTCCGGCCCGCAGTGCTTCCGTACGACCGCCCAGGGCACCGGCCTGGGCCTGGCCCTCGCGGTGGGCCAGGCCCGGTTGCCGAGCGCCGAGCCGGTCTTGCGGAACCGTCCGGAGGGCGGGGCGCAGGCGGTGCTCAGTCTTCCGGCATCGGTGGCGGGGTAAAGCCTGCCGCCGTCATGCGCCGGGCCAGCTGACCCAGGTCGTCGGCGGAGTCGTCCAGGAGCAGCAGGCCGAAGTCGTTGCTGCCCAGGATGTCCAGGAGGATGCCGAGCTGCCCCGGGTCCTCGTCCTCCAGGAGCAGGGCGGCGTTGCGGAGCACGATCGTCACGGGTCCGGACTCGTCGGCCTCGGGCACGGTGCGCAGGCAGTCCTCGAACGAGTTCCAGTTGTGACCGAACCAGGTCGGGAAGCCGAGCACCGAGGCCCACTCGGCGAACAGGTCGATGGTGGTGCGGCAGCGGGTGCCGAGGATCTCCTTCGCCGACGCGGGGGCCGTTTCCGACGCCGACAAGGGGCGGATGCAGTGTGCGGTGGTGTTCATGTCGTTCTTCCGGGCTGGGGGGGTAGGAGCGCAGCCGCGCCGGCCGGGGTCTGCCCCGGCGGGCGCCCGTCGGCTACCAGCGGCCGAGGTAGTGGAAGGTGCGGTAGCGGTCGAACGTCGCGTAGACGTGGCCGGTCTAGATGTTGCGGACGGTCCGCTGTGCGTCCCGGCTGCCGTTCCCACTGAACTGGTGGGAGTTGACGTCGTACTCGCGGTAGGCCCCGAGCGGGCCGGCCGTGTACTGGTTCGGGACGCCGAAGGACGCTTGGTAAGACGCGAGCTACCGTCGCGGTCGTTGTAATGACCGCCGTAGTAGACCCACCACGTCGAAGAATTCCGCCACGTCCCGGTCGTGCAGAAGTACCAGCCACTGCCCTGCGTGTCGCCGGGCCAGCCTCCCTGGTTGTCGACGAGCCGCATGTTGCCGCGGTCGATCTGGTGGACGGTCCAGCAGTTGGCCGCGGTGACGGCGCCCCGCCAGTCCTGGTCGGAGACGTTGTTCGGCTGCGCGCCGCGCCACGGTGCCCCGGCGGGGCAGGTCTGGTTCGGGGCGGTGCGGCTGGGGGGCATCGGCGGCGTGCGCGGTGGCGGACAGGCCGAGTCCGCCGACGGTGACGCTGAGCTGCATGGCCGGGATCACGGCCTTGCGGGCGTGAGCCCGCAGCCGGGACGGCAGGGAGCGCTTCTCGCGCGGGGTCTCCAAGGCCTCGGTCGAGGACATGGTGGCCTCCTTGGGATGGTGTCGGATTCCGGCCGGGGCGGGTTTGCCCCGGCCGGACCCAAGAAGACCGGCCGTATGTCTCGGTGGTCCGGCAACGGTTCGGTGACCGCATCACAGCGTGGCCGCCGAACAATTGACATACGGCTGTTACAGACGCGTCCCCGCCGCAGCCGAAGCCGGTGCGTGGTGGAGCCGCCGCCTGCCCGGCGCCGCCACGCGGACTCCGGTCCGCGCCGACTGACGAGCCGTCACATGTCGCCGTGGGAGCCGGGGTCAGCCGGCGGTCAGGGTGGTCCACTTCTGGTTGGAGCCGCCGTTGCAGTCCCAGAGCACGAGCTGTGTGCCGTCGGTGGTGGAGGAGCCCGGATCGTCGAGGCAGCGGCCGGAGGCGGGGTTGCGGTAGCCGCCGTTGTACGGCTGCCAGACCTGGTTGGCGCCGCCGTGGCAGGCCCAGATCTGCACCTTGGTGCCGTTGGCGGTGGCCCCGCCTGCGGCGTCGAGGCACTTGCCCATGGAGCGCAGGGTGCCGTCGGTGGAGAGCGACCAGAGCTGGTTGGCTGCGCCGTTGCAGCTCCAGATCTGGACAGCGGTCCCGTCGGCGGTGCCCGCGCCGTTGACGTCCATGCACTTGCCGGCGATACCGGACTGCACGGGGGCTGGGGCGGAGGCGGGGCTTTTCAGCCACCCGGCGCTGTCCGCGGACTGGACGCCGCGGTGCCAGGCGTCGGCCATCTTCTGGTAGCCCGCGTCGTTGGGGTGCAGTTGGTCGGACAGGTCGGCCGGGGTCAGGCCGCTCATGTCGACGTAGGCGACGTGTTTGCCCGCAGCCTGGGCGTCGCTCACGATCTGGGGGATGGCCTGGTTGTACGTGCCCCGCCACTGCTCCTCCGAGCTGTTGGTGGACACGACCAGGGAGGCGACGAGGACGGTCGCGTCGGGGACGTCGGCAGTGATCTGGTTGACCAGCGACCTCAGCTCGGCGATGGCGGCGTTGGGCCCGGAGGCACCTATGAGGTCGTTGGTGCCGATGTGCAGCGTCACGACGTTGGGCCGGTAGCGGGCCAGCGAGGCGTCGGCGAGTGCGGCGATCTCGTTGATGTGGTATCCGGGGTGGCCTTCGTTGTCGGGGTCGGACATCGAACCGTTCCGCACCGTGCCGACGAAGTCCAGCGGATGGCCGTCCGCGGCCAGCTCGTTCCACAACGGACCCCGGTAGCCGTTGCCCGTACTGCTTCCGACACCCCAGGTGATCGAGTCACCCAACGGCATGACCCGCAAAGGTGTGTTGGAGGCGGCGGAGGCGGGGGCCACGCAGGTCGCCGTCATCCCGAGCGCGGCAGCGACCAGCGTGACCAGGGGGAGTAACCAAGGTCTTTTCATGCAGCGACCTCTTCTGCGAGTGAGTGCTGAATCAACAGGGCTGATCGCCGTTCGTGTCAGCAACTCGGCCGTCGTGCCGTCCCGTCGGCATCGTCGGCCGTCTGGCGTGCTGGCAGAACGGCGTGGGTGGGGGGAGCCTCTTGCGCTGCGAGCGGACCGGCCTCACTGGTGCATCGGTAGAGATACCACGCTGATCCACCTCCGGGACATCCCATGAATGCCAGAAATTTAAGATCGGTGTCGCAAAGGCGAACTCTCCGCCGTTTCGTCCCGTCTCCGCCGCCCCTATGACCCGTTCACCGCCCGCCACCTCTCCAGCGTGTGCCCGCTTACATCCCATGTCTTGTTGCCAGATGTTCGACCGCGCGTGATCCAACATGGTCAAACATGGGATCCGA
Organism: Streptomyces sp. NPDC001157; assembly: GCF_053598255.1. NCBI lineage: Bacteria > Bacillati > Actinomycetota > Actinomycetes > Kitasatosporales > Streptomycetaceae > Streptomyces > Streptomyces sp. NPDC001157. The sequence goes on along the minus strand of NZ_JBSFJW010000031.1, from coordinate 11,111 downwards.
CAAAAGTCTTGACGCTCGCAACCCGTGATCCATACACTCGGCCCGCCTCAAGCACTTCGAGCAGTCCGGACCGCACCGGCCACCTGTCCAACCGCGCGATCACCCTTCACCCGACTTTGAGTTGATCCTGCCGAGCAGACCCATTGGGAGAGTTCCCGCCCCTCGGGATGTCGGTCCCCATGAGGCGTGCGGGACGGATCCGGTCGTGACCCGTCCCGCACACCTCCGCCTCGGGTGGAGAACGTCGAGTCGCCGAGCTTGCCCGAGGCCACTGCCGTCCCGAAGTAGCGGCCGTCGGCGGCCGCTGCACGGGTGGGGCAACGGTCGGCGTGCCGGCGTTCGGCGTGAGTGCGGCCATGGTGACCGCTCAGCCGCCCCGAGACCTACTCGCCTCGACAGGCTCGGCTTCGCTCGGGTCGCCTGCCGCAGCGGAGCTCTGCACTCGATCCGCCCCCGATGGGCCTCTCAACCGCTGCTCCGCAAGCAAGCATGGCGCTCCAGCGCATAGCCGCGCCCCGAACTATGTTGCCCCACCATATGTGCCCCTAACGTGCGCCTTCCTACGGTGTGCGAACACGTATCCGTCCCCACCGCACACGAGGAAGTGGCGCACATGGCTTCAGCAGCATCCGCTCCCCCAACGCCCGCGAATCTCAAGCGCATCGTCGCCGCCAGCCTCATCGGCACCACCATCGAGTGGTACGGCAACTCATTCGATCGGGGCTAGGACCAGCGGGTTTGACTGATCTCGGGCGTCCGAGTCAGCACCGAACCAGCACCGGGATCTCCCCGTGCTGGTAGCGGCCCACGAGACGATCCAGGACGCAACTGCGACGCGCTCCAACCAAGCTCGCCAGCGGTCACCGACGGTATTCATTCCTCGATCAGCGATTCATCGACGGACACCGGGACGGGGGGTGCGGCTCAGGTGCGGGTGACTCCTCCGGCTCGGAGTAGAAACCCGTGACAGAGGTGCGCAGCTGGGAGACGAGGACCGGTTGCGGGAGGCGGAGCCTGGGGGCCGACTTCGCCAACTCGACGTCGGTCGATACCGGTTCCGGCAACAGTGCGGTCACCTTGACCACGTACAACTTGACGCCTTGACGTCGTTGATACCTGCGCAGCGAGAGACGTTGCGACCCAGGTCTCGTCCACTGACCATCCTCAGTCCACTTCGAACCACCACGACGCCCCGCAGCTCCTCCCGTCATGGCCCCCGAGAGCACTTCAGCGCGAGGGCGGCGATGTCGTCGTCGAGCCTTCCGCCGCTGTGCTGCAGCAGATCTCTGTGCAGCCGGTCGAGCATCTCGCGGGGCTGCTCCAGGCCCTGCCGCCGCATCCAGTCGGACAGCGGGAAGAACTCGCCCATGTGGTCCCGGGTCTCCGATACGCCGTCCGTGTACAGCAGCAACTGGTCACCCGGGGCGATGGCGACGATGTCGACCCAGTAGCGGTCACCGATCAGCTCCGCGAGGTTGAGGGGCGGCGAGGGGCTGGTGGGCTCGAGGACCCGGACCTGCCCACGGTGCGCGATCAGCGGTGGAGGATGCCCGCAGTTGAGCAGTCGCATGTGGCCGCCGCCGTACGGGATCTCGGCGAGGAGAGCGGTGGCGAAGTGCTCCGACTGGTCCTGGACGGGAAACGCAGCGCTGTGGCGCGTGATGGTGGTCTCCAGCCGGTGGATGATGCCCTGCAGGTCGGGCTCGTCGTACGCGGCCTCCCTGAAGCAGCTGATCACCGCCGAGGCCGCCCCCACCGCGGCCATGCCCTTGCCGCGTACGTCGCCTATGAGCAGCCGGACCCCGTGCGGTGTACCGATCGCCTCATAGAAGTCACCGCCGACCCGGGCCTGCTCCTGGGCCGCCAGATACAGCGACTCGATCTCGACGTCCTCGATGCGGCGTGGCAGCGGGCGCAGCAGCACCTTCTGGACCGCGTCGGCGACGAGCCGGACCTGGAAGAGTATCTCCTCCCGCTGAAGCCGGACATGGCTCGCGTACGCGGCCGCCAAAGTGACCGCGATGATCGCGGCCGACGTGTACTGCGTCCCCAGATCGGTGTAGAAGAAGCTGAGAACGATCATGGTCAGCAGGCAGAACGCCCCCAACAGGATCGTGGGGAGCACGGGCCACATCGCGGCGGCAAGGGCGGGTGCGGCGGGCAGAAGGCGGCTGACGGCGATTTCCCTGGGTGTGGAGAACGCCAGGCCGGCGATGAGGATGGTCAGGATCACGGGTGACAGCCGGGCAGCTTCCCATCGGCCGCCGTAGGCAGGACGACGGCGCCACAGCCGCCCAAGCATGATCACAAAATGCATCATATCGACCAGAGCGGACATCGGGCGCGGGGACGTCACGCACCGCAAGCAAGTGATCGGGGGACGTGCCCCGCCCGGAGGACCGGCCCATACCGCGCATGACCACACAGACACCCGAACTCAGCCGAGCAAGGGCAGGACAGGCAGGCCTGGCCACTTGGGATCACCGGTGTTAGAAAGGTCCCATGGCGAGTCGTTTCGCCCGTTTTCAGCGCCCCTCAGCAAAGGGGCTGATCAGCAAGGGCACGCGAAGCGTGGCCGGGCAGGTGCTGGTTTTCCAGGTGGCCCTGGTGGTGCTGCTCGTAACCGCCGGCGTCTTTGCCCTTGTCCTGCAGTCGGAGCGGGACACCAGCGCCGAGGCCAAGCGCCGCTCCATTGCCGTCGCGCAGACGTTCGCACACTCACCAGGCATCCTGGCAGCACTGCGGGCCCCGGAGCCGAGCAAAATTCTCCAGCCGCTCACCGAGGCGGCACGCCGGGCCACCGGCGTCGACTTCATCGTGGTCATGGACACCAAGGGCATCCGGTACACGCACCCGTTGCCGGACCGCATCGGAAAGCGGTTCGTGGGCAAGATCGGGCCGTCGCTGGCGGGGAAGGTCTACGTGGAGAGCGTCAACGGCCCGCTCGGTCGCGAGGTGCAGGCCACGGTCCCGATCAAGAACGCCGACAGCAACGTGGTGGCCCTCGTCTCGGCCGGGATGAAGGTCAAGAACGTCGAAAGTCAGGTGGACCGGCAACTACCGATCATCCTGGGGACAGGGGCCGGGGCGCTCGCGTTGTCCACCGGTGTGACGGTCCTGGTGGGCCGACGGCTGCGGCGGCAGACACACAGCCTGGCCCCGGACGAGATGACCTTGATGTACGAGCACCACGACACGGTGCTCCACTCCGTCAAGGAAGGGGTGCTGATCGTGGCTGCCGACGGGCGGCTGATGCTGGCGAACGACGAAGCCAGACGACTGCTGGAGCTGCCCCCGGACGTCGAAGGACGGCTTGTCTCGGATCTGCCGGGCCTCGATCCCGAGACGAAGGCGCTTCTCGCCTCCGGACACGAGGCCACTGACGAGGTGCACCTCGCCGGAGATCGGCTGCTCGCGGTCAACCAGCGGCCCACGGATCGCGAGGGCGGCCCCAAAGGGACGGTGGTGACGCTGCGCGACACCACCGAACTGCAGGCGGTGACCGGCAGGGCAGATGTGGCGCGGGAACGGCTCAGGCTGCTGTACGACGTCGGACTCCACATCGGTACCACGCTGGACGTGCTGCGCACCGCCGACGAGTTGGCGCGCGTCCCCATTCCCCGCTTCGCGGACTTCGTCACTGTGGACCTGGCCGACGCCGTCCTGCACGGCGAGGAGCCGGCGCCCACGGCGAAGGACATGCGACGCGCTGCCGTGCGCGGCATCCGGGACGACCATCCGCTCTCCGAACAGGGGCGGCTTTTCGACTACCTTCCCTCCACGCCCCAGGCGCGCGGTTACGGCAGCGGCCGCTCCCAGCGGGTGAGCGATCTGCCGACGGCCACGGGCTGGCGCGTGCAGGACCCGGGGCGCGCCGAGGCGATCATCGACTACGGCATCCATTCCCTCATCAGCGCCCCCATCCAGGCCAGCGGCGTCGTGCTGGGCATGGCCAACTTCTGGCGCGCGCGACCACGTCAGCCCTTCGACGAGGAGGACCTGTCGCTGGCGGAGGAACTGGTGGCCCGTGCCGCGATAAGCATCGACAACGCCCGCCGCTACACCCGTGAGCACGCCCTCGCAGTCACCCTCCAGCGCAGCCTGCTGCCCCAGGCCGTGCCCGAGCAGAACGCCCTCGACATCGCCTACCGCTACCTCCCCGCCCAGTCGGGCGTGGGCGGGGACTGGTTCGACGTCATTCCCCTGCCGGGGAGCCGGGTGGCACTGGCCGTGGGCGATGTGGTCGGCCACGGCCTCCACGCCGCCGCCACGATGGGTCGACTGCGGACCGCGGTGCACAACTTCTCCGCCCTCGATCTGCCGCCCGACGAGCTGCTGAGCCATCTGGACGACCTGGTCGGCCGCATCGACCAGAACGAGGCGGCCGAGAGTGCCGCAGGCCTCGTGGGCGCCACCTGCCTGTACGGGATCTACGACCCCGTGACGCGCAGCTACGTCACGGCGCGTGCAGGGCATCTGGCGCCCGCACTGGTCCAGCCCGACGGAACCGTCACCTTCCCGGACGTGCCGGCCGGCCCGCCCCTCGGCCTCGGCGGCATGCCGTTCCAGACCGCGGAGCTGTGCCTCGTGGAGGGAACCCAGCTCGTCCTGTACACCGACGGCCTCATCGAGGACCGCAGGCGCGACCTGGACCTGGGAATGGATCTGCTGCGCGATGCGCTGACGGGCCACCCCGGACGGGCGCCCGAGGAGACCTGCCAGGACGTGCTGGACAGCTTGCTCCCCGAGCGCCCCAAGGACGACGTCGCCCTGCTCGTCGCCCGCACGCGGGAACTGCCGCCCGACCGGATCGCCGACTGGGATGTACCGCCGGACCCGGCGGCGGTCGCGGGGATGCGCGACGCCGTGTCCGAGCAGCTCGAAGCCTGGGGCCTGTCAGAACTCGGCTTCACCACGGAGCTCGTCCTGAGTGAGCTCATCACCAACGCCATCCGCTATGGCGCCGAGCCGTTTCACGTACGGCTGATCCGCGACCGTACGCTGATCTGCGAGGTGTCCGACGGCAGCAGCACCTCACCGCACCTGCGGTACGCAGCGACCACGGACGAGGGCGGCCGGGGCCTGTTCCTGGTGTCGCAGATGGCTGAGCGCTGGGGCACCCGGTACACCCCGCAGGGCAAGGTGATCTGGGCCGAACAGGCCCTGCCCAAGGCCGTCCAGCAGCCCGTCCCGGCACCGGCCGACGTGCCGACGCCCCCTGACGAGGAGGCGGCCGGCCCGGGAGCCCCGACGTGAGGGCACCGGCGTGAGTCCCCGGCCATTTCTCCGACGGTTTGCGGTCAGAATATCCGGGAACCCGGATTCGGTTTGCGCCAGAAGGTCTTTGCGCCAAGGGAAGCAGAAAGCAGCCGCTCGTCGCACGTCTGTCATGCGCGGTGCTCTGCGTGTTTCGTAGCGGTGCGGTGTGCGGTGCGCGACCATACGGACGCCGACACATCACCATCATCGGCATTGTGCGTGGAAACACGGAGACAGAAAGAAGGACGGACGTGTCCGGCAGCGAAAGCGAGAACCCAGCAATCCCCTCACCGACCCCCACGCCGACTCGGCCCAGGACAAACCGGGACTGGTGGCCGAATCAGCTGGACCTGCAGATTCTCCACCAGCACTCGTCCCGCTCCAATCCGATGGACGAGGACTTCGACTACGCGAAGGAGTTCGCGACCCTCGACCTGGACGCACTGAAGCGGGACGTCTTCGAGGTGATGACGACGTCGCAGGACTGGTGGCCTGCCGACTACGGCCACTACGGGCCGCTCTTCATCCGGATGAGCTGGCACGCGGCGGGCACGTACCGGATCGCCGACGGCCGGGGCGGTGGCGGCAGCGGCGCTCAGCGCTTCGCCCCCCTCAACAGCTGGCCGGACAACGCGAGTCTCGACAAGGCGCGCCGTTTGCTCTGGCCGGTCAAGCAGAAGTACGGCCGGAAAATCTCCTGGGCCGACCTCCTGGTTTTCGCCGGCAACTGCGCGATGGAATCAATGGGGTTCAAGACGTTCGGGTTCGGCTTCGGGCGAGAGGATATCTGGGAACCCGAGGAAATCTTCTGGGGGCCCGAGGACACCTGGCTCGGAGATGAGCGTTACAGCGGCGACCGGGAACTCGCCACGCCTTTTGGTGCGGTGCAGATGGGACTGATCTACGTCAATCCGGAGGGGCCCAACGGCAACCCGGATCCGATCGCCGCCGCCCGGGACGTTCGCGAGACATTCGGGCGCATGGCGATGAACGACGAGGAGACGGTCGCACTCATCGTCGGCGGTCACACCTTCGGCAAGTGTCATGGTGCCGTCGATCCCGCGTACATCGGTCCGGAACCCGAGGCCTGCCCCGTCGAGCAGCAAGGCCTCGGCTGGCGGAACATGTACGGCAGCGGCAAGGGCGCCGACGCGCTCACCAGTGGGCTCGAGGGCGCATGGACCACCGAGCCGACGAGGTGGGACAACGGGTACCTGGACAACCTGTTCCGGTACGACTGGGAGCTGACGACGAGCCCCGCCGGTGCCAAACAGTGGACTCCCACGGACCCTTCGGCCAAGGACACGGTGCCCGACGCTCATGATCCGTCGAAGAGGCACGCTCCCATGATGCTGACGACGGACCTCGCGCTGAAGCTGGATCCGGTCTACGGCCCGATCGCGAAGAGCTTCCACGAGAACCCGGACAAGCTCGCGGAGGCGTTCGCCAAAGCGTGGTACAAGCTGCTGCACCGCGACATGGGACCCGTCGCGCGCTACCTCGGCCCGTGGGTTCCCGAGCCGCAACTGTGGCAGGATCCCGTCCCCGAGGTCGATCACGAACTCGTCACAGACGAGGACATCGCCGCCCTCAAGAGCAGGATCCTCGCCTCGGGACTGTCCATCTCCCCGCTGGTCACCACCGCTTGGGCGGCGGCGGCGAGCTTCCGCGGCACCGACAAGCGTGGCGGGGCCAACGGGGCACGGCTTCGGCTCGCACCGCAGCGGGACTGGGAGGTCAACCACCTGCCCGAGGTGGCCGAGGCGTTGCAGACGCTGGAGCAGATCCAGCAGGACTTCAACCTCTCGCATGCCGGCGGAACGAAGGTCTCGCTCGCCGACCTGATTGTCCTGGGCGGGTGCGCGGCCGTCGAGCAGGCCGCGAAGAACGCCGGGTACGACATCACGGTCCCGTTCGCACCGGGGCGCACGGACGCCTCGCAGGAACAGACCGACGTGGAGTCGTTCGCCGTGCTCGAACCCAGGGCCGACGGATTCCGCAACTACCTCCGGACGGGAGAGAAGTTGTCGCCGGAGACCCTCCTGCTGGACCGCGCCAACCTGCTGACGCTGACCGCTCCCGAGATGACGGTGCTGATCGGCGGCATGCGGGTCCTGAACACCGGCTTCAAGCGATCCCCGCACGGCGTCTTCACGCACCGGCCGGAGACACTGACCAACGACTTCTTCGTCAACCTGCTCGACATGGGCACTCAGTGGCAGACATCGGCTTCGGACGAGAACGCGTTCGAAGGCCGGGACCGCGCCACGGACGAGCTCAAGTGGACCGCCACCGCGGTCGACCTCATCCTCGGTTCGAACTCCCAGCTTCGGGCCGTCTCGGAGGTCTACGCGTGCCAGGACGCGGGAGAGAAGTTCGTGCGTGACTTCGTGGCCGCGTGGGACAAGGTGATGAACCTCGATCGGTTCGACCTCTCCTGACCCGATGTCCTGGTCGGGGCGATGACGCGGAGAGCACGGAGAGAACATTCCCGGCGGAGTCGGTGAACCACGCGATCGCCGCGGGCCCGCCGTTGCCGCCCCGGACGACGCCCTTCTCGTCGTGGTCGAATCCGGGGTAGCGCTCGAGGTTCACGCCGCGCCGCTCCATTTCATCGACGGCGGCTTCGATGTCGTCCACGGGGAAGTTGAGGATCGTCAACGCAGCTCACCGGCCCTGGGCCAGCCGCTCCGGACTGCCGCAACAGTTTGCGCGCGCCCCAGGCAATCATCTGTACCGGGTCCGCGACGTCACGGAAATCGAACCACGCGCCGCCTAGGGCTCGTGCGGCAAAGCGTTCGTGCAGGCGTTCCTCCAGCCAGCCACCACCGGAGGAGGTCCACCCCAATTTCGCATTCCGGCGCGTGGGGTGGCACGTTGAGCCGAGCGCTTCGGTGCTCCGCCTCACGTGTCTCGCGCTGGGGTGGGTGCGGGAGGAGTCCAGCGGTGGGTAGGGGGCACGTTGCCGCTGATGCCGAAGTCCTTCTTCAGCTGTTCGGGGATGGCGTAGTGCATGACGCGGCCGCGGGTGAGGGAGGACAGTTCGAAGACGGTGGTGAGGTGGCCGAGACGGTCCAGGGCCCAGGCGCCCAGCGGTGAGCTGTCCTCGATGGTCTCCAGCACGCCGAGCAGGCTGGGCGCGATCTTGACCACGCTGTCCCAGCCGGTGCGGGGCACTTGGAGCCAGTCGGCGCAGGTGTCGCCGACGAGGTAGCGCAGCAGGGCGGTGACGATGGGGTCGAAGAAGGTGCCGGGGACGACCTCCTCGTAGAGGTCGATCAGCTGTCGGGTGAGGTGGGCGCCCTCTTCCGAGGGGCCCATGTGGCGGATCATGTACAGGTCGAGGAACTGCCGGGCCTCTTCAAGGGTTTTGGGCACGGCATCCTGGTCGACCCCGAGGATGGCGCCGACCACGCGCCATGCGTAGAAGTACGCTTGGGCGCCTTCGGTGGACATGTGGATCCCGAGCCGGTGCAGGCTGTCCAGGACGAGGAGGGAGAAGAACATCTGCCCCCCGATCATGTCCTCCTGGCAGATCGGCGTCCCCAGGGCCTCGGTGTCCCAGCGGTTCTCGCGCCTCAGGTGGTGGCGGATGGAGGCATGCAGGAGACGGACCTTCTGCGCGGCGGGGATGAAGCGGCTTCCCGCTTCGAAAGCGTCGGGCTGCATCAGGTAGACGGTGAACTGGCCTGTCTCTGCCATCCGCTTGGACGGGTAGCTCAGCCCGTGCGTGGCGGACAGCAGCCTGGCAACGTGTGGCACGACGTAGCAGGCGGGCATGGAGGCGAAGGACAGAGCAGTGGAGATGTGCACGTTGTTGTCGATGAAGAACAGCCGGGCCTTCTCCATCTCGCCCCAGTCCACCCAGGACGGGGGCACGCTGGTGGTCTGCAGGTACTCGCGGGCGACCTCGGGCAGTCCATCGGGCAGGGGTGAGCCGGCGGTGGAGACGTAGCGCATCAGGGTGTTGAACGTGCCGACCTCCCCCCGCTCGAACAGTGTGGTCACGACGGCGTCGGCGAGTTCGTCGCCGGACTGGCGCAGGGCGTTCATCGAGGCTTCGGTGTAGGTCATGTCAGCAGTCCTTCTCGACAGGCCGCACGGTGGTGTGCGGTGGCCGTTGCGGGGGGGTCAGTTGCGGCGGTCGGTGGCGGAGTGGGCGAGAGCGGTCAGGGCCCGCCGTGCCTGCTGAGACATGTCGAGCCCGCCCAGGCGGCCGACGGCTTCCCGCACTCGGGAGGCGATCATGTTTTCCACTTGTTCCGGGGCCTTGAGCGCGACCATCAACTCGCGTACGTCCCGCAGGTGCTTCTCGCCCAGGTCACGGCGCCCCAGCACGCCCGCCAGACGCTCACGCTGTGCGGGAAGGGCGGCTTGCCAGGTCATGGCCAGCAGCGCGGTGGGTCGGTAGCCGCGAATGTCGTCCAGGCCGGCTTTGCCCGTGTCCTCCGGTTCGCCGAAGAGGCCCAGCAGATCGTCGCGCAGCTGGAACGCCTCCCCCAGCGGTAGCCCGTACCCGGACAGAGTGGCCCGCAGCTTTGGGGAGGCGCCCGCGAGAAGGGCACCGATGAGCAGGGGTTGCTCGACGGTGTACTTGGCCGTCTTGTAGCGGACGACCTTCAGGGACACGTCCGGGTCCGGGTGCGCGCCCGTGGTCAGGATCTCCAGGCATTCGCCTGCGATCAGTTCTCGCGCGAGTTGCGCCCACATCGGCCGGGCCCTGGCCAGGTAGGCGGCGGGAAGGCCGCTGGTGGCGAACAGTTGCCCCGCCAGCGCCATCAGGTGATCCCCGACCAGCATGGCGAGCGAGCGGGCGGCAGCGCGCGCCTGTGGATGCCCGGCGAGGGGGGCCTGCAGGGAGATGTGAACGGTGGGCAGGTTATGACGCAGTGGGCTGTCGTCGATGATGTCGTCGTGGACGGTCGCCGCGGCATGGACGAGCTCCATGGAGGCAGCCGCACGCATCAGAGCATCGCTCTCGGGCTGGCCGGCCGCACGCCACCCCCAGTAGCAGAAGGCCGCCCTCAGGCGTTTGCCGTGCCGCGCGGCCACCTGCAACTGCTCGGCGACTGGCTTCAGAGCGTCGTCGATCGCGAGAAGATGTTCGGCTTCGCCGCTCAGGAAGTCGTCCAGAACGGCGTCGATACGGTCCTTGAATCCGGCCGGATCCCAGCGGTCAGACATCGCTGGCGGACGCCGCCTGCCGGGTCACAGCGTGCTGCGCCAGCACCTCCAGGTGGGCAGGGGGGACGGATGAGACGCGATCCAGGGCGATACGGCCGCGGGCCATCAGGTCCTGTTGGGCATCCCGTGCGAGTTCGAGCCCGTCGGACCGGCGCAGCAGTTGCTGCACGGTTCCGGCGGCCGAGCCGATGGCGCTCACCGCCAGGTCCGCCAGACCCGCGACGAGCAGCACCACCTGCTCGTCCAGACCCTGGCCGCTCTTCGGAGTGGATGTCATACCGATCCCCCTGCGTTGTCGGTCGGATGCGGCACACGCCGGCTCGCGGCGTCGCCGATCACAGGATGACCGCGCGATCACTCCGCGTTGCCCGGATTACCGCATCGAGTGATCACATGAACGGGTTTGCGACCTGAGTGGCCCTGGCCAGAGCGAGAGCGGCGACCAGCCGCTTGCCGTCGCGTGGAGCTGCCGCCGGTTGTCGGCACGCGAATTCGGCCGATCCGATTCCGGGCAACGACTCGCGGTTTGCGCCGTGTTCACTCGGGGGTAGCTCTCGGGCCATGCGTGACTTTAGTGAGCGTTTCATTCTCGGTTGTCTGTTTCATTTGGCTTAGCGGTCGCGCCAGTTGGTGGTGGCTTCATGGGTGAGGCGGCGGGTCATGAGGTT
>NZ_JBSFJW010000030.1:0-123760 GCF_053598255.1 Streptomyces sp. NPDC001157 | reverse complement strand
CGAGCGAACTGTACGCGCGATCCAGGGCCGGCTGGAGGGTCTCGGGGTCATGGCTGAGCCGGGGTGTGCCCCGGCTCCGCCGACTCCCACGCGGTTCGCACAAATCCATCAGCTCTTCGCCGCGAGGTCCTTGAGCGCGATGTTCAACTCCAGGACGTTCACGCGGGGTTCACCCATGAAGCCGAGCGTGCGGCCCTCGGTGTGGTCCTTGACGAGCTTCTCGACCTGGGTGACGGACAGTCCGTTCTTCTCGGCGATCCGGTGGACCTGGATCTCCGCGTACTGCGGGGAGATGTCCGGGTCCAGGCCGGAGGCGGAGGAGGTGACCGCGTCTGCGGGGACCTCGGACGCCTTGACCGTGTAGCCGGGGACCGAGTTGTCCTTGATGACGGCGGCCTTGGCCTCCTTGACCTGCTGGATCAGAACCTTGTTGTCAGCAGAGAGGTTGGTTGCGCCGGAAAGGATCAGCTTGTACTGGGTGTTGACGCTGTTGACGCCAAGCCCGTTGGCCGGACGGCCCTGGAACCACTTGAGGTCGGGGTCCGGAGTCTGCTGGCCCTTCTTCAGCGGCAGGTTGTACGACTGCCCGATCAGCGACGAGCCGACGACCTTGCCCTCCGACTTGATCTCGGAGCCGTTCGCCTTGTTGTGGAACAGCGCCTGGGCGATGCCGGTGACGACCAGCGGGTAGATGACGCCGGTCACCAGGGTCAGCACGAGCAGGGCGCGCAGGCCCGCCCCGAGCAACCGGGCCGTGTTCGTAACCGAGTTGTTCATGGCGATCAACCGATCCCGGGGATGAGAGAGATGAGCAGGTCGATGAGCTTGATGCCGATGAACGGGGCGATCAGCCCGCCGATGCCGTAGATCGTGAGATTGCGCCGCAGCATCTTGTCCGCGCTGACCGGCCGGTACTGCACGCCCTTCAGGGACAGCGGCACCAGCGCGATGATGATCAGCGCGTTGAAGATGACCGCGGACAGGATCGCGGAGTCCGGCGAGGACAGGCCCATGATGTTGAGCTTGTCCAGGCCCGGGTAGACGGCCGCGAACAGCGCCGGGATGATCGCGAAGTACTTCGCGACGTCATTGGCGATGGAGAACGTCGTCAACGCGCCCCTGGTGATGAGGAGTTGCTTGCCGATCTCGACGATCTCGATGAGCTTGGTCGGGTTGGAGTCGAGGTCGACCATGTTGCCGGCCTCCTTGGCGGCCGACGTGCCGGTGTTCATCGCCACGCCGACGTCCGCCTGGGCGAGCGCGGGCGCGTCGTTCGTGCCGTCACCGGTCATCGCGACCAGCTTGCCGCCCGCCTGCTCCCGCTTGATGAGCGCCATCTTGTCCTCGGGCGTGGCCTCCGCGAGGAAGTCGTCGACGCCCGCCTCCTCGGCGATCGCCTTGGCCGTCAGCGGGTTGTCACCCGTGATCATGACGGTCTTGATGCCCATGCGGCGCAGCTCGTCGAACCGTTCGCGCATGCCTTCCTTGACGACGTCCTTGAGATGGATGACGCCCAGCACGCGCGCGCCCTGGTCGTCGTTCACGGCCACCAGCAGCGGCGTGCCGCCCGCCTGCGAGATGGCGTTGGCGACGGTGTCCGCGTCCTCGGGGACCGTGCCGCCCTCGTCCTGGACCCAGGCGATGACCGAACCGGCCGCGCCCTTGCGGATCTTCTTGCCGTCCACGTCCACACCCGACATCCGGGTCTGGGCGGTGAAGGCGATCCACTCGGCGTGCGCCAACTCGCCCTGGTGCCGCTCCCGCAGCCCGTATTTCTCCTTCGCCAGTACGACGATGGAGCGGCCCTCGGGCGTCTCGTCGGCCAGCGACGACAGCTGGGCGGCGTCCGCCACCTCGGCCTCCGTCGTACCGCTGACCGGCACGAACTCGGACGCCTGCCGGTTGCCGAGAGTGATGGTGCCGGTCTTGTCGAGCAGCAGGGTCGACACGTCACCGGCGGCCTCGACCGCGCGGCCCGACATCGCCAGCACATTGCGCTGCACGAGCCGGTCCATACCCGCGATACCGATCGCCGACAGCAGCGCGCCGATCGTGGTCGGGATCAGACAGACCAGCAGGGCGACCAGGACGACCATCGTCAGGTGAGTGCCCGCGTAGGTGGCGAACGGCGGCAGGGTGGCCACCGCGAGCAGGAAGACGATCGTCAGAGACGCGAGCAGGATGTTCAGCGCGATCTCGTTCGGCGTCTTCTGCCGGGCCGCACCCTCCACCAGGTTGATCATCCGGTCGATGAAGGTCTCGCCGGGCTTCGTCGTGATCCTGATGACGATCCGGTCGGACAGCACCTTCGTACCGCCCGTGACAGCCGAACGGTCGCCGCCGGACTCGCGGATGACCGGGGCCGACTCACCGGTGATCGCCGACTCGTCGACCGAGGCGACACCCTCGACGACGTCACCGTCGCCGGGGATGATGTCGCCGGCCTCGCAGACGACCAGGTCGCCGATCGTCAGGTCGGTGCCGGGCACCTGCTCCTCGGAGTCACCCACCAGCCGGCGGGCCACGGTGTCGGTCTTGGCCTTGCGCAGGGTGTCGGCCTGCGCCTTGCCGCGGCCCTCCGCCACGGCCTCCGCCAGGTTGGCGAAGACCACCGTCAGCCACAGCCAGGCACTGATCGCCCAGCCGAACCAGTCGCCCGGGTCCTTGAAGGAGAAGACGGTGGTCAGCACGGAGCCGATCCAGACCACGAACATCACGGGGGACTTGACCATCACCCGCGGGTCGAGCTTGCGGAAGGCGTCGGGCAGCGACTTGAGAAGCTGCTTCGGATCGAAGAGGCCCGCGCCGACACGTCCTTCGGCGGGCTTGTGCCCGGTGGGTACGTCGCTGTGCGGCGCCCGGGTCGGAGTGGCTGTGGACATCGAGTCCTCTTGCTTCGTTACGTCGGTTGTCATGACGCCAGCCCCTCGGCCAGCGGACCCAGCGCCAGCGCCGGGAAGTACGTCAGACCGGTGATGATCAGGATCGCGCCCACCAGCAGGCCGGTGAACAGCGGCTTCTCTGTGCGCAGGGTGCCCGCGGTCTCCGGCACCGGCTTCTGCTCGGCGAGCGAGCCGGCCAGCGCCAGCACGAACACCATCGGCAGGAAGCGGCCCAGCAGCATGGCCAGTCCGGTCATGGTGTTGAACCAGTCGGTGTTCGCGTTCAGACCCGCGAAGGCCGAGCCGTTGTTGTTCGACGCGGACGTGAAGGCGTACAGCACCTCGGAGAACCCGTGCGCACCGGAGTTCAGCATCGAGTGCAGCGGCGTCGGCAGCGCCATCGAGACAGCCGTGAAGATCAGCACCAGAGCAGGCGTGATCAGGATGTAGCAGGCTGCCAGCTTGATCTCGCGGGTGCCGATCTTCTTGCCCAGGTACTCGGGCGTACGGCCGACCATCAGACCGGCGATGAACACCGCGATGACCGCCATGATCAGCATGCCGTAGAGCCCGGAGCCGGTACCGCCGGGCGCGATCTCACCCAACTGCATGCCCAGGATGGTGATGCCGCCGCCGAGCCCGGTGAGGGAGGAGTGGAAGGAGTCCACCGCACCGGTCGAGGTGAGCGTCGTCGACACCGCGAAGATCGACGACGATCCGACCCCGAACCGGGTCTCCTTGCCCTCCATCGCCCCGCCCGCGATCTCCAACGCCGGTCCGTGGTGGGCGAACTCGGTCCACATCATCAGGACCGTGAAGCCGAGCCAGATGGTGGCCATCGTGGCGAGGATCGCGTACCCCTGCCGCACGCTGCCGACCATCACACCGAACGTCCGGGTCAGCGCGAACGGGATCACCAGCAGCAGGAAGATCTCGAAGAGGTTGGTGAAGGGCGTCGGGTTCTCGAAGGGGTGGGCCGAGTTGGCGTTGAAAACGCCGCCGCCGTTCGTGCCGAACTCCTTGATGGCCTCCTGCGAGGCGACGGCCCCACCGTTCCACTGCTGGTGGCCCCCCATGAACTGGCCGACCTCGTGGATGCCGGAGAAGTTCTGGATCGCGCCACAGGCGACCAGGACGATCGCGGCGATAAAGGCGCCCGGCAGCAGGATGCGGATCGTGCCGCGCACCATGTCGGACCAGAAGTTGCCCAGTTCACCGGTGCGCGAGCGCGCGAAGCCCCTGACGAGAGCTACCGCTACGGCGATGCCGACGGCCGCGGAGACGAAGTTCTGCACGGCCAGACCGGCGGTCTGCACGACGTGACCCATCGACTGCTCGCCGTAGTACGACTGCCAGTTGGTGTTGGTGACGAAGGATGCGGCGGTGTTGAACGCCTGCGCCGGCTCGATCGACGAGAAGCCGAGCGAACCGGGCAGGACGCCCTGCGACCGCTGCAGCAGATAGAGGAAGAGGACACCGACAGCCGAGAAGGCGAGCACCCCGCGCAGGTACGCCGGCCAGCGCATCTCCGCATCGGGATTGGCGCCGATGCCCTTGTAGATCCACTTCTCGACCCGCCAGTGCTTGTCGGAGGAGTAGACCTTGGCCATGTAGTTGCCGAGGGGGACGTAGGCGAGCGCGAGTGCGCCTATCAGGGCGAGCAGTTGCAGGAAACCTGCGAGTACGGGACCCATGTGGTGGCTCAGAACCTCTCCGGGAAGATCAGGGCGAGGACGAGATAACCCAGCAGGGCGACGGCCACGACCAGGCCGACGATGTTCTCGGCGGTCACAGCTTCGTCACCCCCTTGGCGACAAGGGCCACCAACGCGAAGACCGCGAGTGTGGTGACGACGAAGGCCACGTCGGCCATCGCGAGCTCCTAGAGCAGGTACGGGAATCCGCAAGCGGATCGGACGAATAGAGGAAACCCCGTCGCTGGCCGAATTCGAGCACCGTTGACGGGTCCCATACGGCGGTCCGTACGCCTTTGACGCAACTCTTACGGCACCTGCGCCGACCTGTGGCAAGGAGTGGCCGTCGGGCGCATCCGGGCGTCAGAACAGCCGGAAGCGCAGTCGGCAGATCACCGCGTCGGTCTCCTTGCGCACGGCGTGTGCGACGACAGAGCCTCGCTGGTTCTGCAGCAACCGCTGCCACAGCCGCTCGGGCTCCGTCTCCGGGATGAGCACGGTGACGCGCGTGGCCCGCTCGGACACGGACACCTCGCGGACGTAGGCGGCGATGGGACGGCCCAGGGAGCGGCGCTCGCAGGTCAGCCGGACCAGCGGCACACCCGGGTCCCACTGCGCCCACGCGCGCTCCAGGGCATGCAGCTGGGCCCGGTCCTCGGGGTCGGGGTAGCAGACGGTGACCGCGCGGACCTCGTCGCCGAGGGAGGCGGCGGCCGTCAGTGCCTCCGAGGTGAGGCGGGAGATCGAGGACACCGGCACGATCACCACCGAGCGGTCGCGGTGCGGGTGCTCGGGGATGCGGCCGAGACCCAGCCGCTCGCCGATCCTCGCGTACGCGCGGTGCACGGTCTCGAAGGCAGCGACCAGCAAGGGCAGGGCGATCACGATCAGCCAGGCGCCCTCCTCGAACTTCGAGGCCGTGACGACGATCGCGGAGATGCCGGTGAGGACGGCGCCGAGCCCGTTGAGCAGCGCCTTGCCCTTCCAGCCGGGGCTGTGCTCCAGCCGCCAGTGCCGGACCATGCCGACCTGGGCGACGGTGAACCCGACGAAGACCCCGATCGCGAACAACGGCACCAGGGTGTTGGTGTCGCCGCCGGAGAAGACCAGCAGCGCGGCGGAGACGGCGGCCAGGGCCAGCACGCCGTGCCGGTGCACCTGGCGGTCGGCCTTGAGGGCGAACACATGCGGTACGTAGTTGTCCCGGGCGAGCAGCTTCAGCAGCACCGGCAGGCCGCCGAACGAGGTGTTCGCGGACAGCGCCAGCAGGATCATCGTCGCGAACTGGATGACGTAGAAAGCCCAGTTGTGGCCGAGCGAGGCGTCCGCGAGCTGGGCGAGGACGGTGACGCCCTGGACCGGCTGGAGGTGGAAGCGGGAGATCAGCACCGACAGGCCGATCAGCATGACGCCGAGCACCACGCCGAGGGCGACCTCCGCCCGCTGGGCCCGCTTGGCGCGCGGGACGCGGAACGAGGGCACGGCGTTGGCGATGGCCTCGACGCCGGTCAAGGCGCTGCATCCGGAGGCGAAAGCTTTCAGCAGCAGAAGGGCGCCCACGGTGGTGGCGTTGTCGGCGAGCGCCGAGGCATGACCGGCCGCGGTCGCCGTGCTCACCGGCCCGGAACGGAACAGTCCCACGACGATCAGCACGAAGATCGAACCGACGAACACGACGCTCGGCACGATGAACGCCTTTGCCGACTCCACGATGCCGCGCAGATTCACCGCGGTGACGACCGCGAGCACCGCCAGACACAGCCACAGCCGGTCGCCGTACAGGGCGGGAAAGGCGGAGGTCAGAGCCGCCACGCCCGCCGTGACAGCGACAGCCACATTCAGCACGTAGTCCAGGACCAGCGAGGCCGCCGCCACCAGGCTGGTCCGCGCGCCCAGGTGCGTCCTCGCCACCGCATAGGAGCCACCACCGTCCGGGAAGGCCGCAATCACCTGCCGGTACGAGGCGACCAGCACCGCCAGCAGGCCCGCGATGGCCAGCGTCACCGGCACGGTGAACCCCAGCCCGTGGGCCCCCGCGGCCGCCAGCACCAGCACGATCGCCTCGGGCCCGTAGGCCACCGACGCCATCGCGTCCAGCGACAGAGCGGCGAGGCCCGTGACGGCGGTGAGACGGTGCCGCTCGCCGGTATCCGGCGGCTCCTCACCGGCCGGGACAGCGCCGGGTTCGGTGGTCAGGACGGACATGGATGCGTGCTCCTTCCTCCAGGGCCGCGCACGAGGGTGAGCGTGCGTGGTGCACTCCAGGTTCTGTCCGATTCCCGTGGGCCCCGACTGCTCCTTGCGGCATCTTCGCGCCGAAGGGCCCGACCTTGACGCGACCTTGACGGCCATGTGATCCAGGCGACTGCCGTTCCGTCACGGAGACCACGGCGTGCCGCTGTCAGGGCGTCAAGAAGCGGCAGGTATCCGTCAGAGCCGCGTCAAAGGGTGTCGATCGGCTTCTCCGGATCTCTACCGTCACCGGTATGGGACGCCGCGACGACGCGCGACAGGAATCGGTCGACGCGCACGGAGAGAGACCCGGTGAGGCGACGAACGACCTGCAGTGGGCGCAGGAGTTGTGGAGCTCCGTCCGCTGTGCGGGAATGCTGCTCGTCCTGCTTCTTCTGGTCGACTGGGGCGCCGGCCGCTTCGTCCTCTGGCGTGCCGTGCTGTGGCCGGCCCTGGCGGGCCTGCTGTTCGTCGTGGTGTATCCCGCCCGGGTGTCCGCCGGTGAGGGCTGGCTGTCCTCGCGTCGGATGCTGCGCGAGCGACGGGTCCGTACGGATCTGCTGGTGTCCGTGTCCGCGGAGCCCGCCGACCGGGCGAGGTCGGCCGTGCGGTGGATCCGGGACAGGTGATCCGCGTCGGTCACCGTGATGACCTCCAAGCGGCGGGCACGGGCGGCCAGTTGGGACACGATGACGCCGACTACGAGCAGCAGGACCGCCGTCTCGATGTCGGCCGATGCGCTGATGTCGAACGTCTCGTACGGCCTCGTCAGGAAGCTGTGTCCGATTGCGGCTCCGCCGCGGGCGAACCAGGCCGCCGCCGACAGCGCCCCGAGCACCCCCGCCGTACGGCTGCCCAGCGCGACGACCGCGACGACCACCACGACGAGGATCAGGGCGGCGTTGGTGTGGGACAGGTCCGTGCGGAACGGGACGAGCGCGAATGCCAACAGGAACGGGGCGATCAGGGCCGCCGTGAGGGCGAGCCGGTCCCACGGCGGCCAAGTGCGCGCCGCCGCGACGCGGGGGTCCTTTGTGCGGTGCGGCAGCCGCCATGTGCCGGTCTCGGTGCTCATCAGGCACCTCCTACGCTCTGCGCACCATGGGGGTGCGGGTACTGGGGCGATTCGGTCTGTTCGACCGATCCGGTCTGTTCGGCGAAGGGCAGCGAGACGACCATGGTCAGGCCGCCGCCTGGGGTGTCCTCGGGGGTGAGGGTGCCGTTCATCGCCTCGGTGAGACCCCGGGCGAGGGCCAGTCCGAGGCCGAGTCCGGTGGTGTTGTCGGTGTCGCCCAGGCGCTGGAACGGCTCGAAGAGCCTGTCCCGTCCGTCGGCGGGAAGGCCGGGCCCCCGGTCCACGACCCGCAGCTCCACCCGGCCCGCCAGGGCACTGGCGGTCACCAGCACCTTCTGCCCAGGAGGGGTGTGGCGGGCGGCGTTGCCGACCAGGTTGGCGATCACCCGCTCCAGCAGCGGTGGATCGGCCCGCACGGCCGGAATCACCTCCGTGTCCGTCACCTCGACACCGGGAGCATCCGCGAGCGCCATGGGGAGGACCTCCTCCAGCGTGGTCGCGCGAAGGTTCAACGTGAGGACACCGGCTTCCAGACGGCTGAGGTCGAGGAGGTTCTCCACCAGCCGGTTGAGCTTGGCCATGGACTCGTCGGCCGTGGCGAGGAGCTCGTCGCGGTCCTCCGGCGAGAACTCGACGTCACGGCTGCGCAGCGAGGTCACCGCGGCCCAGCCCGCGGCCAGCGGGGTGCGCAGGTCGTGGCCGACGGCGCGCAGCAGTGCCGTGCGCATCCGGTCGGCAGCCTTGACCGGCTCGATCTCGGCGGCTGCCTCGGCGAGCCGGGCCCGCTCCACGGCCGATCCGACATGCGCGGCGAACGCGGCCAGCACCCGCCGTTCGGACGAGGACAAGGTGCGGCCGCCCAGCACGAGATGGGCGCCGGAACCGGCCGGCACGGACGTGACGCCATCGGCATCCGGCGGCTCGTCCACCAGCTCCGCCGACTCCATGCCGAAGGTCTCGCGCGTCCGCTCCAGCAGCGCCGGAATGGTCGCTCCGCCGCGCACGATGCTGCCCGCCAGAGACGACATCGTCTCGGCCTCGGCGGTGGCCCGCGCCGAGCGCCGGGACAGGCGCAAAGAGCGGTCGACGACAGCGGCCACGGTCGCCGCCACGACCGCGAACACCCCCAGGGCCAGCAATGCGTTGGGGTCGTCCAGCGTGAACTGCCCGATGGGCGGTATGAACCAGTAGTTCAGCAGCAGCGACGCCGTCACGGACGCGATCACTGCCGAGACGACCCCGCCTATGCAGGCCACACCCACCACGGCGAGCAGGAACAGCAGTGCCTCGCTGGTCAGGTTCACCGTCCCGCGCACCTGCGCGAGGACGACGGTGAGGAGTACCGGCAGCACCAGCCCAGCCACCGGCCCCGCGATCAGCCGGGCCGGGGACAGCGTGCGCCGCCGGGAGGGCAGCAGGGTGCCTCGCCCGGCCCGCTCGTGCGTGACCCGGTGCACGTCGATGTCACCGGACAGCACCGTCACGGTCTCCCCCGTGCCCGGCCCGGTGACGAACCGCTCGAGGCGGCTACGGCGGCTGGTGCCGAGGACGAGCTGCGTGGCGTTCTCGGCACGCGCGAAGTCCACCAGCGCGGTGGCCACATCGTCGCCCACGACCGAGTGGTAGCTGCCGCCGAGATCCTCCACCAGCCGCCGCTGCCGGGCCAGCGAGGCGTGCGAGACGCCGGCCGCGAGGCCGTCGCTGCGGGCCACATGCACGGCGAGCAGGTCGCCGCCAGCCGACCGGGCGGCGATACGGGCGGCCCGCCGGATCAGTGTGTCTCCCTCCGGGCCGCCGGTCAGGGCCACCACGACCCGCTCGCGCGTCTCCCACACCCCGCCGATGCCGTGCTGCGAGCGGTACTCCTGGAGCGCCTCGTCGACCCGGTCGGCCACCCACAGCAGCGCCAGCTGACGCAGAGCGGTGAGGTTGCCGGGCCGGAAGTAGTTGGCGAGGGCCGCGTCGACCTTTTCCGGGGCGTAGATGTTGCCGTGCGCCATGCGGCGCCGCAGTCCCTCGGGCGGTATGTCCACCAGCTCGACCTGGTGGGCACGGCGTACGACCTCGTCGGGGACCGTCTCGTGCTGCGGCACGCCGGTGATCTTCTCCACCACGTCGTTGAGGGAGGCCAGGTGCTGGATGTTGACTGCGGTGATGACGTCGATGCCGGCGTCGAGGAGGGCCTCGATGTCCTGCCAGCGCTTGGGGTTACGGCCCTCGCCGGGGATGTTGCTGTGGGCGAACTCGTCGACGATCGCGACCTGCGGGCGGCGCGCGAGGACCGCGGCCAGGTCCATTTCCTGGAAGTGTCCGCCGCGGTAGGCGCAGCGGGCGCGGGGGACGGTTTCCAGGCCGTCGAGCATCGCCTCGGTGCGCGGGCGCCCGTGGCACTCGGCGAATCCCACCACGACGTCCGCGCCGCGGGCGGCGCGGCGCCGGCCCTCGTCGAGCATGCGGTAGGTCTTGCCGACTCCGGGGGCTGCCCCGAGGTAGACCTTCAGTCGTCCGCTCCGTACGTCACTCATCGCCGCCGACGCACTCCGCTCACTGATTCAACTCCCCTGTGCCCAAGGGTGACTCGTCCTAAGGAAGCCCTTTCACGGGCCGCTGGGGGTCGCCGTTAGCGCTTCCTTGTCGCTGGTCGCGAGGACCTTGACACTGTCTTGACGTGCAGTGGCCCGATAGGGTGAAGGCGGTGTGCCGGGAAGTCTGGTCGGCCGGGAGTCGCGGTGGCTCACGTTCAGGGCCCCAGGGAGACGGCATGCGCGGTGTAGGGACGGTTCTCGCCCTTGTGGTCCTCGCGACGGTGGTGGCCACGTTCGCGCGCCGGTGGCGCATTCCCGCGCCCTCTCTGCTGGTCCTCGCCGGTCTCGCGGTCGCCCTGCTGCCGGGCACCCCACAGATCGAGATCAGCCCCGAGATCATCGGCCTGGTCGTGCTGCCGCCGCTGCTGTACGCGAGCGCCGAGGAGATGCCGTGGCGGGAGCTGCGTGCGGTGTGGAAGCCCGTCGGGATCCTCTCCATCGGGCTCGTGCTCGCGTCCGCGGCGGCGGTCGGCGCGGTGGCGGCGTGGGTGACACCCCTGTCCTGGCAGATGGCCTTCGTACTGGGCGCGGTCCTGGCCAGCACCGACCCGGTCGCGGTCACCGCCCTGGGCAGACGGCTCGCCCTGCCGCCGAAGGTCCAGGTCCTCGTCCAGGCGGAGAGCCTCTTCAACGACGCGACCTCCCTGGTGCTGGTCCGTGTGGCGGCCGGCATCGCCATCGCGTCGGCGGCGGCGAACTGGGGCGCGGCGGGCGGCCAGTTCCTGCTGCTCGCCGGCGGCGGCACGCTGATCGGCGCCGCGGTGGCCGGAGTGATCGCCCTCATCCGGCGCCGCACCGAGGACCCGGTCCTGGAGACGGTGATCGCCCTGGTCACCCCGTACGCCGCCTACCTGCTGGCGGAGGCCGCACACACCTCCGGCGTGACCTCGTGCGTGGTCGCCGGCGTGGTCCTCGGCGGCCGCGGCGACCGCCTCACCAACGCCCGCATCCGCCTCCAGCTGCACGCCGTGTACGGCACCGTGGTGTTCCTGCTGGAGAGCGTGGTGTTCTCCCTCATCGGCCTGGCACTGCCCGCGGAGGTGCAGGCGCTGGCCGAGGGCGACCGGGCCTGGCCGCTGTACGCCCTCGCCGTGGCCGGCACGCTCATCGCCGTACGACTGCTGTGGATCGCTCCGCTGTCTGCAGTCGTCCAGCGCGAGGGCACGCTCGGCCGCATGAACTGGCGGGTGCCCGTGGTGCTGACCTGGGCCGGCACCCGGGGCGTGATGCCGCTGGCCGCCGCCCTGTCCATCCCGGAGGTCGCAGAAGACGGCACCGCCCTCGCCGACCGGCCGCTCGTCCTCGTCCTGACCACGTCGGTGGTGGTGGTCACCCTCGTCGTCCAGGGCTTCACTCTCGCTCCGGTCGTCCGCCGCTCCGGCATCGCCCTGGAGCCCGCCCACACCGCGCGCGAGGAGGCTGAGGCCCGCTCCCACCTCGCCCATGCCGGCCTGGCCCGGCTGGAGGAACTCGCGGAGCTGGAGGTCGTCCCGGAAGTCGTCCTCGACCGGCTCCGCCGCGGCCTGACCGCCCGCCTCGACGACGCCCGCGACCGCCTGACAAAGCAGAACGGCACCGCAGCGGCGACGGAGTCCGCCGACCTGGTCTACCGCCAGCTGCGCCGCGACCTGATCGCTGTCGAGACGGATGCCCTCCAGCGCCTCTACGACGCCCACACCATCAGCGACACCACCCGCCGCCGGCTGCAGCGCTCCCTGGACCTGGAGGAGGCACGGTTGGCGGACGCGTGAGTGCTCCGTCGGCTGTGCCGCTGTGCGGCTTGGCCGCGGGGCCGCGGGGCCGCGACGGGCCGTCGATCGTCTGCGGCTCCGTCGTGGCTGGTCGGAGGCCCGGCACCGCATTGCAGCGGAGCCGCAATGACCTAGCGGAACTCGGCCAGCCTGGGCCGCAGTCCAAGGGCGGTGAGAGCGGCGGCGGCGAGCAGCAGCCCGCCCGCCCAGGGCAGCAGGCCGGTGACCGACGAGCGGCCTTCGTCGACCGCGACCGTGAAGTGGGCTCTGTTGATGTCGGTCACCTTCCCCAACCCGGCCATCCACGCCGCGAAGTGCGCGTTGGACGTCCCCGGTTTCCAGTCCATGCAGAACTCGACCGCCCGGTCCTCCTTGCCCGCGGCCAGCAGGGCACGGATCCTGCGGTCGTCGCGCTGGTAGACGGCATAGGCCCGCACAGTCCGTTCGGCCGCGGCCCGCTCGCCGGGGAAGGTGATGTTGTCCAGCTCGCGGCGGAACTCGCCGGTGAAGCGAAGGTCGTGGCGGTGGGCTTCGTACGCCTGCCAGCTGGTGGCGAGTGCGGAGTCGTACGTCGACAGCGTGGCGCCCTTCAAGCCGTACAGCTGCTGCGACTTGGCGAGGAAGGAGGCGGCGTACTGGTCCCGGCGCTCGGGGTCGAGCAGGTAGCGGCTCTCGTCCGCGTTGGCGTCGTAGGCGATGGCCCGAGCCCGGGTGAGCGCGACGACGGAGTCGAAGGCGTCACGGCGGGCACCGCGCAGGTGGCCGGCCGTGGAGGTGAGCAGCTGGCTGCCGAGGATCACGGCGAGCAGGGTGCAGACGGTGGCGGCCAGTACGCCTGGGTTGAGGATGCGCCGGAAGCTGCGGGCCAGGTACCACTGCAACGCGCCGAGCACGGCCAACAGCAGCACACCGAGCGAGACGGCGGCGACCATCCGGGCGGACAGAGCGGTTCGTGCCGAGCTGTACTCCGCGTCGAACGCCTTGTCGTTGGAGGACACCAATGTCCGTGCGGCCGGAAGGAGTCGCCGCTGCAGAAGGTCGGTGGCCCTGCGGTAGTCGACGAGCGCGGCCGCCTTGCCGCCGGCCCGCCCGTCGTTCTCCAGGGCCCGGCCGATCAGTTCCTGGTACTCGGCGAAGTCATCGGTGAGGTTCTCCACCGTCTTCTCGTCAGTCCGATCCCCTTGAGCCGCGACCGCGAGCGTACGCAGATCGTGCCCGATCTCCCGCCGGGCGTCACCGTAGAAACCGACAGCCTTCGTGTACGGAGTCCGCAGGCGCCCCTTGCCCGCGTTTCCGCTGGACAGCAGGACGTTGGCGGCCTGCGCGTCCATGTCGTTGAGGGCGAGGTCGAGGTCGGCGGCGCTGGTGGTCCGGGGTGCATCCCGCCCGGCCACGCTGTCCCAGGTGCCCATGGCCGAAAGTCCGGCGAGTGTCAGGAGCGCCGCCACGGCGGTGGCGAGCAGGACCGTGGCCGCGCGCAGAAGGCGCAACCGTGCAGGCACGGTGGCCCAGTAACGGCGGCGCAGAGCGGCCCGCACGGCCACGGCCCGTTTTCGGAGGTCCTGCCCCGGGCCACCTGGCTGCGACCCCCCACGTGGCCGCGGCCCAGGACCGCCCCCGAGCGGAACGACCGCCGGCTGCGACGACTGCTCACCGGCCTCCGGCTGAGGTCTGTGCGATGTACCGGCCGTGATGGCCACGGTCCCTCCCACGTCACGCCACGGACGGTCGCCCGTCCCCCCGTTGCCGCCCAGTCTGCGACCGGATCCGGCCATGGACGCACCGCGTTGACGCTCTCCTGACGGCGCGCCAGGCTTGTTTGACGGGGCCTTGACGGCGCTCGCGCCGTCCCCGTATGAATGCCGCAAATTCCGTGCAGAGCAGGATGGTTCGCCCGTCGATCGCGGATAGGTTCCTGTGGTCCGCCGCCGAGGCCGGGACGTCAACGGCCTCACCGGCTCCGGAGTCCCCAATCCGAACGCTGCTCGCGCGCTGGGACAACGGAGCCGTGTGCGCCATCCGCAAGGGCGCCGCCCAGCAGGTGATCGACCGGGTGCAGATGTACGGCGCCCAGGTCCCGCCCGAAGCACGGCACTTCGCCGACTCGGTGGCCGCCTCCGGCGGTACGCCGCTGCTGGTGCCGTGCACGACTGGAACGGGCCGCGCGTCCTCGGCCTGATCCACCTCAAGGACGTCGTCAAGGACGGCATCCGCGAACGCTTCACCGTACTGCGCCGCATGGGCATCCGCACAGTCATGATCACCGGCGACAACCCCCTGACGGCCAAGGCGATCGCCGAGGAGGCGGGCGTGGACGACTACCTGGCCGAGGCGACCCCCGAGGACAAGCTCGCGCTGATCAGGCGGGCGGCAAGCTGGTCGCGATGACCGGCGACGGCACCAACGACGCCCCGGCGCTCGCCCAGGCGGACGTCGGCGTTGCCATGAACACCGGCACCTCGGCCGCCAAAGAGGCCGGCAACATGGTCGACCTCGACTCCAACCCGACCAAGCTCATCGAGATCGTCGAGATCGGCAAGCAACTCCTCATCACCCGGGGAGCGTTGACGACGTTCTCCATCACCAACGACGTCGCGAAGTACTTCGCGATCATCCCGGCGATGTTTGCAGGAGCGTATCCGGGCCTGGAGTCACTCAACATCATGAGCCTGCACAGCCCGACCTCCGCGATCACCTCGGCGATCACTCTCAACGCCCTGATCATCGTGGCGCTGATCCCGCTCGCCCTGCGCGGCGTGCGCTGCACGCCGTCCTCCGCGCACGACCTGCTGCGCCGCAACCTGCTGCTGTACGACCTCGGCGGTTTGGTGCTGCCCTTCGCAGGCATCAAACTGATCGACCTGCTGATCGCACAGGTGCCCGACCTTGACTGAGAATCCGGATCTCAACCGATCACGGAAGGTGCGGGTCGAACAGGTTCTCCGCCGGGGCGATCTTCCCGTGGTACGCGCATGAAGGCAGGGCCCCTCTGTAGCTCGAAGATGCGAATCTGACCGAGCAGCGCCGGGAGGCCCTGGTGTCATGGTGGTACGCGCCCGTTCACTTCAACTCGGCTGCTCCATCGTGTGATTGCGGAATGGCCGGCCATCGGGCCTTTGCTGCTGATGCCGGCCTGGCTCCCGGGCGGAGACGGGCAGCCCAGGGCTACTGTCACCGCCGGCGCCTGGACACGATCCGCTACCAGGTCACGGGCGGGATCTCCCGGCTGGCGATGTCCACACCCCCACCGGTCGCACGGCCTCCGGCCTCATCGCCCGCGTCTGCCTGATCGCCCACCTCGTCGAACAGCCGGCCGTCGCCTCCGACGCGGCCCGCTTCCGCCTGCAGGCCATGGCCGACCACGCCGAAGACGACGTGGACACGGCGATCGACATCCTCGACACCTGCATACGCGCAGCCCGGCAACCCATCGCCACGACCCGCTGAGCCCTCACTCGCACCGGCCGCCGGGCGGAGCCCTCCAGCGGGGCTCCGCCTCGCCGCTCTTAACGGAGTCTTGACGCATGCGGAGCACGCTCCCGTGGGCCCACGCGTCACTCTCTGCTTACGCTGGTGCCGCCGTCCGTGTGATGGCCGGAGCCCCACGCTGAGCTGCACATCTGGAGAGCAAGTCGATGGTCGCCACCGAACACCCGCCTCAGAGCCGACTGCGGACGTGGATGCTGGAGGGTCTGTCCGACATGGGCAAGCAGGGCGGCCACACCGGGCCGCACGCCGAGCCCGAGCCCCCTCACAGAGGCCAGCGCTGGTACCGCGTGATGTGCCTGACGGGCGTCGACTACTTCTCCACCCTCGGCTACCAGCCCGGCATCGCGGCCCTGGCAGCCGGACTGCTCTCCCCGATCGCGACCCTCGTCCTCGTCGTCGTCACCCTGGCAGGCGCCCTTCCGGTGTACCGCCGCGTGGCGGAGGAGAGCCCCCACGGCGAGGGTTCCATCGCCATGCTGGAACGGCTGCTCTCCTTCTGGCAGGGCAAACTCTTCGTCCTGACGCTCCTGGGCTTCGCCGCCACCGACTTCCTGATCACCATCACCCTCTCGGCCGCCGACGCCTCGACGCACCTGATCGAGAACCCGCATCTGGAGAGCACACTCCACGGCCAGCAGATGATCATCACCCTGCTGCTGGTGGCCCTGCTGGGCGCGGTGTTCCTCAAGGGTTTCCTGGAGGCGATCGGCGTCGCGGTGGCCCTGGTCGTGGCCTATCTCGTCCTGAACGCCGTCGTCGTGGCCGTCGGCATGTACCACGTGCTCACCGCCGGGCACGTGGTAACAGACTGGACCAGCGCGCTGACCACCGAGCACGGAAACGTCTTCGCCATGGTCGGCGTGTCCCTGCTGGTCTTTCCGAAGCTGGCCCTGGGGCTGTCCGGCTTCGAGACGGGCGTCGCCGTCATGCCGCACGTGCAGGGCGATCCGGGCGACACGGAGGACAACCCGAAGGGCCGCATCCGGGACACCAAGAAGCTCCTCACGGCCGCCGCCCTGATCATGAGCGTGTTCCTGATCGCGACCAGCTTCATCACGACGGTGCTCATCCCGGAGAACGAGTTCAAGGACGGCGGCAAGGCCAACGGCCGAGCGCTGGCGTATCTGGCGCACGAGTATCTCGGCGGCGCCTTCGGCACCGTCTACGACGTCTCGACCATCGCCATCCTCTGGTTCGCCGGCGCCTCCGCGATGGCCGGCCTGCTCAACCTGATGCCCCGCTATCTGCCCCGCTACGGCATGGCCCCGCACTGGGCGCGTGCCGTTCGCCCGATGGTGATCGTCTTCACTCTCGTCGGCTTCCTGGTCACCTGGATCTTCGACGCCGACGTCGACGCGCAGGGCGGCGCGTATGCGACCGGCGTACTGGTGCTGATGTCCTCAGCGGCCATCGCGGTGACCATCGCGGCCCGGCGCGCCCAGCAGCGGAACTGGACCATCGGCTTCGCGGCGGTGTCCGCGGTCCTTCTCTATGTCACCGTCGCCAATGTCATCGAGCGCCCGGACGGCGTGAAGATCGGTGCCTGCTTCATCGTCGGCATCATGCTCGTCTCGCTGCTGTCCCGGCTCGCTCGCGCCTTCGAACTGCGCGTCACGCACATCGAGCTGGACGACATGGCGGAACGATTCGTCCGCGACATGTCCCACCGGCGCATCCGCTTCCTCGCAAACGAACCCGGCCGGCGCGACAAGGCCGAGTACCGCGACAAGATCGAGCAGATCCGGGCCGACAACGACCTGCCGGAGCAGGAGGACTTCGTCTTCGTCGAGGTCACGGTCACCGACCCGTCCGAGTTCGAGGCGGGCCTGACGGTGCGCGGCGAGGTCCTGCACGACCGCTATCGCGTCCTGACCGTGGAGTCCTCCTCCATCCCCAACGCCCTGGCCGCACTTCTGCTCCACGTCCGCGACAGCACGGGCTGCATCCCGCACATCTACTTCGAGTGGACCGAGGGCGGCCCCTTCGCGAACTTCCTGCGCTTCTTCCTCTTCGGTCAGGGCGAGGTCGCCCCGGTCACCCGGGAGGTCCTGCGCGAAGCGGAACCGGACCGTGCCCGCCGGCCGCGCGTCCACACCGGCTGAGCACGGGGCGACCGCGTCAGGATCCCGTCAAGATTCGCCCGTTTGCGCTAAGGCCCCGTTAGCGACGCTCGTCGCACCGCGCCTCGGCGCCTAGCGTCAGCGCCATGCGACGGAGCGGACCGGCGGGCTCGGCCGGCGACCGCCACTGGCGTGGCAGCGCCCGCCTCGCGCTGTGCTGCGCCCTGGCGTTCGGCGCCATGAGCCTCCTGGTCGACTGGGACGCGGGAAGCCTGACACCCCTGCGCACCCTGCTCTGGGTCACCCTGTCAACCGCCGTATGCGCCGTCCTGCTCCCGCCGCGGGTAAGTGCGGGCCCCGGCTGGCTGGCGGTCCGCACCCCCTGGCACCTGCGAGTGATCCACACAGACGCGCTGACCGCCGTACGGCAGTACGACGGCGTCTCCTCCCACCTGGTCCTGCGAGATGTCCACGGACACGCCCTCGAACTCGACCCTCGGGTGCTCGCCGCCAATCCTCTGCTCTGGCACGAGCTCGACACGGGCGTACGCCGCTCCCTGGAGCGCGGAACACTGCGCTCCGGAGCGGACGTCATGGAGCGACTGGGACAGCACATCGACGACGACACGGTCCACGCAGTGCTTCGGGCATCGGGACTTTCCTGACCGCAGAGCAGCACCTCCGCCCATCCCTGCGGAGGCTCGCGACCGATCGGCTCATCGAACTCGCCGTCGAACAGGAGGACCTCGGCGAACTGCGGCGCTTGGCGGACCAGGGAAACAGCACTGCCGCCGAGGTGCTGGAGGAGCTGAACGGCGGATAACGGATGGAGCCGGAACGCCCGTTGGGCTCCTCAGAGCCGCCCCTGCCGGCGTAAGGGCAGAGTCCACCAGTGGTTGATGCAGCGGGATGCCGAACGCCTGCGGGCGGAGGGCCCGCGTGCCTCGGGCTCTCCGCCGTGGAGTGTGTGCGAGATCGACCGAGCCGAAGGACGGGCTCTCAGCTCCCGGTGGTGCTCTTGAATTTCGACGTCGCCCAGCGGTAGCCGAGCACCGCGAGGCCCACGCACCAGGCCACAGCGAGCCAGCCGTTGTGGCCGATCTCCGTGCCGAGGAGGAGTCCGCGCAGAGTCTCGATCGCGGGAGTGAAGGGCTGGTACTCGGCGATCGGCTGGAACCAGCCCGGCATCGCGTCGACCGGCACGAAGGTGCTGGAGATGAGCGGGAGGAAGATCAGCGGCATCGCGTTGTTGCTGGCGGCCTCGGGGTTCGGGCTGGACAGGCCCATCCCGACCGCGATCCAGGTGAGCGCCAGGGCGAAGAGCACGAGCAGTCCGAACGCCGCGAGCCACTCCAGAGCCGTGGCATCGGTGGACCGGAACCCGATCGCCACACCGACGGCCCCGACCAGGACCACGCTGACGACCGACTGGAGCACGCTGCCGATGACGTGCCCGACGAGCACCGACCCGCGGTGGATCGCCATGGTGCGGAAGCGGGCGATGATCCCCTCGGACATATCCATGGCGACGGAGACCGCGGTGCCGATCGTGGTGGAACCGATCGTCATCAGCAACAGGCCCGGGACGAGATAGGCGATGTACTCGGACCGGTCCGGGGCGCCGCCGATGCCCGCGCTCATGGTGTCACCGAAGACGTAGACGAAGAGCAGCAACAGCATGACCGGCGTGAGCAGCAGATTCAGGGTCATGGACGGATAGCGCCGCGCGTGCAGCAGGTTCCGCCGCAGCATGGTGGAGGAGTCGCGGACGGCGAGTGGGAGGGAGCTCATCGGGCGTTCTCCTTGGGCTGGTTGGGAATTTCGACGTCGCCGGTCAGGGCGAAGAAGACGTCGTCGAGATCGGGGGTGTGCACGGTCAGCTCGGATGCCTCGATGCCGGCGGCGTCGAGCCAGTCGAGGATGGAGCGCAGCTCGCGCTGGCTGCCGTCGCTGGGGAGTTGGAGCGTGAGGGCATCGTCGTCCCGGGCAGCCTCACTCAACGAGGAGGCAGCGCTCTGGTGCACGGCCGGGTCGGTGAACCGGAGCCGGATGTGCCCGCCGGGGATCAGCCGCTTCAGCTCCTCCGCGGTCCCCTCGGCCACGATCTTGCCGCCGTTCAACACCGCGATGCGGTCGGCGAGTTCGTCGGCCTCTTCCAGGTACTGAGTGGTGAGGAAGACCGTGACGCCGTCGGTGACGAGTTCGCGGATGATCTGCCACATGTTGTGGCGGGCACGCGGGTCGAGGCCGGTGGTCGGCTCGTCGAGGAAGATGATGCGCGGACTGCCGACCAACGTCATGGCGATGTCGAGGCGGCGCTTCATGCCGCCGGAGCAGGTGGAGGCGGGCTTCCTCGCCGCCTCGGTGAGGTCAAAACGCTCCAGCAGATCGGCGGCCACCCGCCGCCCCTCGCGCCTGGAGAGGTGGTGCAGGTCTGCCATCAGAAGCATGTTCTCCTCGCCGGTGATCAGCCCGTCGACGGCGGAGAACTGCCCGGTGACACCGATCGCGGCCCGCACGGCCTGCGGGTCGGCGGCGAGGTCGTGGCCCGCGACTTGGGCCTGCCCGCCGTCCGCGGTGATGAGCGTGGAGAGGATCTTGACGGCGGTGGTCTTGCCGGCACCGTTGGGGCCGAGCAACGCGAAGACGGATCCGGCTGGGATGCGCAGATCGATGCCGTCGAGGACGGTCTTGTCGCCGTACGACTTGCGCAGCCCGACGGTGGAGATGGCGACCGGAGACGAATGGCCGTCGACCAACCTGGACGTGGGCATGACAGATGAAGGCATGAGGCCCTCCGTTCGAAGGCTGAAGTGGGTGGGAGACGGAGCTGGTTGAGGATGTGTCGCTCAGCCCTTGGCGCGGCGGACGTCGATGTTGCCCCAGTTGGTCCGTGCGCGGACCTTGACGGTGTCGTCGGACTCCTCGGGGGCCTCGGACGCGGTGAGCGAGTTGCGCACCTGCCCGCGGTTGGAGCTGACGTCGAGCCAGGCCGCGGTGCCCTCGCGGATGCCGATCTCGATGGAGCCGTTGGAGGTCTCCAACTGAACCTCGCCACGGACGACTTCGGCGACGCGAACGGAGCCGTTGGTCGTGGTCCCGGTGACCGACGCCTCGGCGCGCGCGATATCCATGGCGCCGTTGGCACCGTTCACGCGCAGCTCACCGGTCACCGTGCCGACGGTCGTGGTGCCATGCGAGTTCTTCAGGACGGCGGGACCGTCGACGTGACCGACGCGCACGTTGCCGGAGCTGGTGGTGATCTCGGCCTTGCCCTCGACCCGGTCCACGGTGATCGAGCCGTGCGACACGGTCAGCTGCAGCGGCCCTGTGGTGTCGAGGCGGACGTCGCCGGTGGAGGTCTTCACGCGGACCTCGCCGAGCCGGCCCTCGCCGAGCATCTGGGCCCAGGAGCCGGTCATTTCGACGTGTGAGCCCGTGGGCAGTTCGACCGTCACGTCGGCGACGCCGGAGGGCCCGATGATGCGTCGCTCCTTCGTCCTGACGGTCAGAACGCCGCTCGCGTAGGTGACCTCGGTCTGCTCGGCGGCCCGCACGTCCTTGTCCCTCTTCGGGTCACGGGGCTGCACCTCGACGACCGTGTCGAGGCGGTCGGCCGCGGTGAACCGGATGGAACCGGCGCCCACGTGGGCGTTGACCGAGATCGGTTCGGGAGTGTCAAAAGAAGGCATGGCTGTTCCGTCCTCGTGGATCCTTGGGTCGTCCCCGCTGGTGGGACGTGGTGTGGGTGCCGTGCTTTTGTGTGGGGCGCGGGCGCGGCTAGCGCACCCAGCCCGTGAAGCTCTGTCCGACGGTGCGGGTCTTCTCCGTCGTACGCGGCTGAGTGCCGCCGTCGACCGCGGCCGACACGGCCCGCACCAGCCACGCGTTGACCGACAGTCCCTCGCGGCCCGCGGCCTCCTCGGCACGGGCCTTGAGGTGGGCCGGCAGACGCAGGTTGACGCGGGCGGTTCCACCCTCGTCACCGTCGGTCGGAGGCTTGAGAAGTTCGACGGGCGTGGTCGGCATCGCGGGGACATCGCCGTCGGCAGGCGGCAGTGTCACCACGAAGTCGGGGTCCAGTCCACGCAGCCGTACATCGACCGAGCCGGGAGCGAGCTCGCGGGTGATCTCGTCCATCGCATCGGAGAGCACATTGAGCATGGCCAGCCGGGTCGCCGACTCCAGCGGAGCGGTGAGCCGCTCGGCCAGTTCGCGGGCGTCTTCCCCGCCGGCTTGTGCTGCCACCGCAAGTTCGCGACGG
The DNA here is from genome assembly GCF_053598255.1 of Streptomyces sp. NPDC001157. Lineage (NCBI taxonomy): Bacteria > Bacillati > Actinomycetota > Actinomycetes > Kitasatosporales > Streptomycetaceae > Streptomyces > Streptomyces sp. NPDC001157. Next base: position 101,729 of record NZ_JBSFJW010000030.1, on the reverse strand, counting down.
AGGTTGTCGACATACGGAGTGAGGTCCATAACGCCATGATGGCACCATGTTGGCGCCACTGACAAGTCCGAATGGCGCCACATGCGGTGCACGCTCGAAGAAACGCCGTCCCAGCTGCGGAAATACGAAGGCGCCAACCCGAGCCATGATGGCACCAGACACACTCGTACGCCCCCGGCGGGCAGGGAATGGCATCACGTGGCACCAGATGGCACCATCCGGCGCCACTCCCATGGGCTCACACGCCCGGGGCTCCACCTCACGCCCCTCAACGACAATCCACTCGCGCCGGCGAACGCGAAATCGTCGGGGTGGCACCCTCCGCCCCACCCCCTATGGAGCCGAATGGGAGTCGGGCAGGAGTGGGAGCCCCCTGGGACTTCTCTGAGACTTCCGACCCCATCAACCGGCACGAGCGTGAAACAACCCAAGGATCATTCCCACAGGTCGGCAGCATCGGGATCCAGCAGCTACGCGCAGAGCGTCGCCCTCCCTCAGCGCCCCACCGATATACGCCACCCGGACAGGGCCCGACCTGCCCAACAACCCGCCTGACACCCCATCAGAACGAGCGTCAAATGAGCGTCACGAGCGTCATTTCAGCGTCAAGATATCGCCCGTGACGCCCACACCGCACATAATGCACACGAGCAAGACCGCAGGTCAGGAGCCCTTTGCCGCCAGCTCAAGGATGGCAACGCACTCCAGATGATGTGTCCGGCCGGTCAGCATGGACGCTCCGGTCTGCGCCGTCACCCCGAAACGGGCATGATCAGCGTCTTCACGAAGTCGACGGCCCCTTCCCGCTGGTAGAAACGGAGGGCGTCATCATTGCCCGCGATGACAGAGATCTTCATGACCTGGACACCCGACCTGGCGAGACGCTCGCGCACGGCCTTGACAAGGGCCTGACCGACTCCGGCGCCGCGAGCCTCGTCATCGACCACGAGGGTTTCCAGCACGCCGACTTGGTCCCCCCACTGCCATGACCCCGGGGCGTCCAGGATGCGCACGACCGCGTAGCCGAGCAGGTGATTTCCGTCCCGAGCGACCAGTACCGCGGCGAGCGGCTCCTGCAGCCATTCGAGGTACTGGCCCCGCCGCAGACGCCACGAGTCCTCGGGCGAACGAAGCGCACCGAGAGCCGCCAGATGTGCCGCCTCCCGACTGTGGTGGACCAGGAGCTGCCCCCACAGGCGCTCCAGGCAGTCGACCTCGGAGGGAGCCAGAACGTCGATCACGGGATTCATGCCAGGAAGCGTAGTCAGCGAAGGCTCCGCGGCTCTCACCGATTACCTGGTCAACCATCCGTGCAGAGCCACCAGGCCGCCCTCATCGCCCCACTGTCCTGTCAGGACAGACTGCCTTGTTCGCAGACGAGGCGGGCGATCTCACGGAGTTTGATGTTGCTTTTTTGCGAGTAGCGGCGCAGTACGTCGAACGCCTCCTCCTCGGTGAGGCGGCGGCTGCCCATGAGGATGCCCATGGCCTCGCCGATCACGTGGCGGGTGGCGACGGCCTGCTCCATCTGCGCATGGGTGCGGGCGCTGGAGAAGGCGACCGCCGCGTGCGAGGCCAGCAGCCATCCGGCCAGCTCACTGGCCTCGCTGAACGCACCAGGCTTGCGGGAGTAGAAGTTCAGCGCGCCGAAGTCCTCGTCGTCGGTGAACAACAGGAACCCCATCATGGAGCCCACCCCGAGCGCGCGGGCTTCCGGAGCGAACGCCGGCCAACGCTGATGCTCAGTGGTGAGGTCGGCGATGCGGAAGACCCGCTCGCCCTCCGAGCTATGAGCGGTGTCGAAGCACGGCCCTTCACCCAGCTGCTGTTGCAGCAGGTCGCTGTCGGTTACCAGCTCGTGCGTGGGGGCGAGCGTCTCCACCTTCGTGTCGTGCAGCACGAGGATGCCGGCTGCGTCGCATCCGTCGACCAGCTCGGTGGCCGAGGCAGTGATCCGCTCAAGGGTGGCGGTCACCGAATCCTGCGCCAGCAGATCCCGCGCCAACGACGCCATCTGCTGCGCGAACCGACCTCAGTCCACTTCGTCCTCCGCTCTTCGTCCCGCCCGGAACAGGCCTCCCACGCCGCCCATATGGGCATGGCATCTCCACAGAAACAGATACCCACGGGCAGGCGAGGGGATCACTCCCGGCAGTGCGACACGCGGGCATCGTCGTCACGGTGACGATGAGATGGATGATGGCGCCGCCGTGAGCAGCGCCTCGCCGTGCTGCCGGCTGTCGGTGCGCATAGCCTGAAGAGGCTCGGGGCCTGTGGCGGAGGTGTGCCGTGCCCCGAACCATTTGGTCAGGAGCAATCAGCTCGTGGCAGTGGTAGCTGAGCTGGGGCTTTGGCCGTCCGCAGGCTGTGCCGGAGCAGTCACTCGGTCGAAGCTACACCTGGCCTGATCGCGGCAACGGCGTCGCTGGCCCGGAGTGCTCATGCCTACGCTGGCGGTGTGACATTGGTGTGGGTGACGGGTAATTCAGGGGCTGGTAAGTCCACGGTCTGCGGGGTGTTGCGAGAGCGTGGCTACGTTGCGCTCGACGCCGACGAGGACGGCTTCAGTCGCTGGATCGACCGAGCCAAGGGCGAGGTCGTGATGGATCCTCCGTATCCGGTTCCCAGCGGCTGGCTCGATCGATACGGGTGGGCGATCGTCCGTGAGCGCGTTGAGACCCTCGTCGAGGAGTCTCGTTTCCGCATCGCGTTCTTGTGTGGGTCGGCGGAGAACGAGGCAGACGTCCGCGATCTTTTCGACGTGATCGTGTGCCTGGTGATCGACGAGGACAACCTCCGCCACCGGCTCGCGACCCGCACTACGAACGCATTCGGTCAACATCCCGAAGAGCTCGCAGCGGCCCTGAAGTGGAATCCTCGGATGCGATCGATCTACGAACGCCTCGGCGCGACGATCATCGATGCGTCCAAGCCGGTGACCGAGGTGGTGGACAGCGTGGTCGATGCAGTTCAGGAGCTGAGAGGCGGTGCGTAAGTTGATGTCCGTTTCGCGTCTTCGGGAGGGGCGAGCGGGCTGGCCGCGGTGTCGGCGGACGGCTACGGCCGCGGCTGGGTGAACAAGCCCTGCTCAGTGTCGACCAGGATTCTGCGTTCAGTCAGCCGCTTGAGTTTCAGACGGGTGTCGTTGATGTCGTTGGGCGCGATCTCCAGGTCCATCGCCTCACACACCTGCCGCGTCCTCAGCGGCGCATCGGCCGCGGCGAACGTCATGATCTGCTGGTAGGCCGGATCGTCCGGCTGCTTCGGGGCCGGCGGCGCGGGCGGGGCCGGCTCGGGCAGTTCCAGCAGCGTCTTGCGGGTGATCCGGACCTCCTCGGCGGCCTGGCTGAGTTCGTCCAGCCGTGCGGTCAGCTGCGCGACCTGCTCCCTGGCCGTCTCGGCCTGCGCGGCGATCTGCCGTTCCTGCTCCTCCAGCCGCGCAAGTACCGCCCCGAGGGTCAGCTCCCCGCCGGTCATGTGCTGCGCCACGACGCAGCGGCGGCCTCGGTCAGCCGGCGCAGTATCACCGCGGTCATCGCCCAGTACACCCGCGACTCCGAACTGAGCGGCAGGTGCTCGTAATCGCGCACCAGCCTGCGGTGCAGCATCAAGATCCCGTAGGCGCGCTCCACGATCCACCTTTGAGGATCGGCACGAACCCGGTCCGGGCCGGGTTGCGATCCACAATCTCCACCTTGATGCCCACCTTCTGCCCGTGCATGACGACGGCGTTCTTGAAGCCCTGGTCGACCAGAGCCTTCTGAATGTTCTCGGTGTCGGCGGCGACCTTGTCCAGCAACGCGATGCCCGCAGCGTTGTCGTGCACGGACGCAGCGAGCACCACCAGGCTCGGGTCCGCCTTCCGCCGCGCCTTGTCCCGCACCTGCCTCCGCAGCAGGTCGTGGATGGTCCGGTCGGTGCCTCATCGCGCCACTTGGTGAAGTAGTACATCACCGCGCCACGCGGCGGCAGGTCGACTCTGCGAACGCCGCTGAGGCCAGTCAGGGCATCGACGCCGGCAAAGAACAAAGGGCGTAAGCGTCACGTGGCCACGGATACGCTCGGCCTGGTCCCGGCCGTCATCGTCACGGCCGCCTCGGTGCACGACTCCACCGGCGGAAAACGCTTGCTCGACGAGCTGGCCGCCTCGCATCCCAGCGTGACGAAGGTCTGGGCCGACGGCGGATCCCAGAACAGCGTCTTCCAGCACGGGGCCGCGAGGGGGAATCGACGTCGAGGTCGTGAAACGGCCCACCACCAAACGATTCCAACCCCCGGCGAAACGCTGGGTGATCGAGCGGACGTTCGGCTGGCTGATGCAGCATCGGCGCCTCGCCATGGACTGTGAAGCACTGCCCCAGCGATCCCGCGCAATGGTCCACTGGGCCATGGCTGACAAAACTAGCCGCGAGCTGAGCGGAGAATCTACACCAAACCTGGCGAATCGAATCCGGCGAATCGGGCAGCGTGACCTGAACATTGATCAGATGCTCTCTAACACCCCCGGCGGTCCGCATCGCGCGCGGGTCGAGCTGGGCAAGGAGTACACCCGGCTCAAGAAGCCGTTGCCCGAGAAGTGACAAGGACGCCAGCCACACCGACGCCTGCCGCTAACGCCCTCTTCAAGCGCCCCTGACGGCGCTTCCCGCCGAACCGTGACGAATCGGGGCATCGTCTGGCCGAAGGCGCCCCTGCGCTGCGGGCCAGCATTCGCTGCCGCCCTGCCCGACTGTCAGTGCCTGCTCCTGAGCCTCGACCCCGGCCAGGGCCCCCCGTCGTGGCGTGCGCGCTGTTGCGCCTACTGCGGGTAGCCCTGTTCGGTCATGCACTGCTGGAAGGTCCTCTCGTGCATGGTGGCGGAGAAGGCGTCGGTGAGGGTGTCGAGGGACTTGTCACCGGAGTTGCTGCCGCTCGGGTAGGCCTGGTCCGCGACAGTCTCGCAGTGGGCGCGGGCTTCGGTCTCGGTGAGCTGGACGTCCGCGTTGTTGGTGGAGACGGTGCCAGTGGCGTCCTGTCCGTCCTTGCCCGCAACTCCGGGCAGCCCGCGCGGTCCGGGTGGACCTGGAGGCCCTGCCGGCCCGGTGCGGCCTGCGGGCCCGGGTGTGCTGCGCTGGGCCTTCAGGTCGCCGATCTGTATCTGCTGGACGACGAGCGCTGTTGACTGTGCGGCGAGCACGGCTATGAGCACTCCGACGAGGATGTGGTTTCGCCGTGGTCTTCGTGGCGTGTCAACGCTGTTCACGTACCCCCCTAGGTGTGTGACGGCGAAAGTGTAGGGGAGTGCCGATGGGGCTGTGACTGCTTGGCGTGCTGGCGGGCGAGCGCGTCAATACGCTGGTGGTGCTCGGGGCTACTGCGGAGGTGTGCGATGCCCCGAGCCGTCTGGAACGGAGCCATCTCCTTCGGCAACGGCACTTCTCTGAACTGGCGCTTCTTCAAGCTCCGCTGACGCTGCGGGCTGGCCTGCGGCAGGAGCGACGTGGATGAGGACGCTCGGCGGACACGCCCTGCCGATGGCAGAGCCACTTCTCTCTTCACCCACGACGCTGATGCCTTCACCGGCCAAGAGACGGGCGACTGCGGAACATGCCGGTTGCCGCGACAGTCCGGAGCCTCCGTCTACGCTCAACCACCGGGCAATCAGGCGGCACGCACCGAACGCCGGCGCGGCCCCAAGGCCAGCGGACACAGTCGCTCCGGGGCACCAGTCCAACGCACCTTCGGTGCCTCAAGGCTGTCGCGTCGGTCGGTTACGAGCCGGTCATTTGCCGACGCCGTGGGCGAGGAGGCTCTCGGCGGTCTCCGCGATGGTGTCCTCGATGGGACGGGCCCGCCATCCGAGCAGCTTCTCCGCCTTGGAGCTTGTGGCGTCGAGATCCCGGCCGATCTGGTGCTTGAGCAGGCGCAGTTCCGGGTTCACGATGCCCAGTGTGCGGGCGACCCACACGGGCAGTTCACGGGTCGGGGCCTTCGCGGCGCGCTCACCGAGGCGCTCGTGCAGGATGCGTGCGATGTCGATGACGCGCAGGCTGTGCCCGGCGATGGCCAGGAAGCGTTCGCCGGCGGCTGCCGGATCGGTCATCGCGCGCAGGTGCAGGTCCGCGACATCGCGCACGTCGACGAAGCCCATCCCGAAGGGAGGGCACGCGGGAACCTGTCCTTCGAGCATTCTGCGGACGAGACGCAGAGATGGCGGGTCGTCCAGGCCGAGCAGGGGTCCCAGGACCCCCACGGGATGAACCGCCGCCAGTTCCAGGCCGCCGCCTTCGTCCTGGATGAACTGCCAGGCGGCGCGTTCGGCGAGTGTTTTGGACCGCTGGTAGGGCGGGATGTCGCTGTCGACGTCTGTCCAGTCCTCCTCGGTGAAGGGGGTCGAGCGCGGGGGGTGCCCGATCCCGATGGCGCCGAAGGCGCTGGTCAGCACGACCCGGCGCACACCGGCGTTGCGGGCTGCGCGCAGCACCCGCAGGACACCCTCGCGCGCGGGGACCACCAGGTCGTCGTCGTTCGCCGGCGTGTGGCGCAGGGTCGGCGAGGCGACGTGGAGGACGAAGTCGCAGTCGGCGACGGCAACGTTCCAGCAATCGGAGTGTTCGAGGTCGGCGCGCACGACGGTGAGCCGGTCGTCGTCGAACGGTGTGGCCGCGTACAGCCAGGAGCGCAGCGCCGGCTCGCGCCGCAGGTCGCGGACCGTGGTGCGGACGATGTGCCCGGCATCCAGCAGGGCCTGGATGCACCAGCTCCCGATGAATCCGGTTCCTCCGGTGACCAGCACTCGTGTCATCTGTCTCTCCTTCAGCTCTCGGCTCGTGCGGTAAGGGGTGCCGGCGGGTGCGTCGCACGGTGGCGCTGGGTGGCGGCCACGCTGCTTCCGAGGAGGGCGTGGCCGATCATGATCGGGTAGATGACGGCGCGCTCGAACAGGCCGATGTTCCACATCCAGCCGGTGAACACATCGGTCATGAAGAGGGGGAATGCGATCAGTCCGGCGGTGCCGAGCGCGGTGCTCGCGATCGAGCGGCCCCTGGTGAGACCGATGCGGGTTCCGCCGGTTCCGACGGCGATCGCCATGATGTTGCCGGCGAGCATGACGCCCTGGGCGCCGACGGTGTGGAAGGCGATCAGGCCGTTGTCGACGTTGGCGTTGGAGCCCTGGAAGATGCCGACGAGCGAGACTCCGACACCGGCGAGGACGGCGAGGCTCACGATGACGACGGGGCGGGCGCCCTTGCGCGGGTCGAACACGAGGAACGTGCCGACGATCAGGAGGGTGCCGTAGATCACCCAGCCGGTGTCCATGACGGCACCGAGGGGAGAGTTGGCGACCTGCCCGAACGCGGTCTGCGGCGAGCCGGTCAGGCCGAGGTGGCTGACCCAGTTGTACAGGGGCGAGTACGGCGGGTCCTGCCATGCGGCGGCGGTGATGAACTCGGCGCCCCAGGACACGAGCGGGCCGACAAGGATGAGGAGGGCTCCGGCGCGAGCAGCTGCGCCGGAGCGGACGATGGGGTTCATGCGAGAGCCATACCGGGAACGCGCTTGCGGATGGCCTCCATCTCGGCCTCGCCGGATACGCCCTGCCAGTCGTGGCGGGGGGTGTACGGGGCCTCCAGGACGCGCACGTCCTCGTCGGTCAGCGCGATGTCGAGAGACGCCACGGCCTCATCGATCTGCCGGATCGAGCCGGCGCCGACCAGGGGTGCGGTGACGACCGGCTGGCGGCGCAGCCAGGCGAGCGCGACCTGTGCGCGGCTGACGCCGTGCGCGTCCGCGACCTGTCCGACCGCGTCGATGATGGCGCGGTTGGACGCCTCCTGCTCGGGCGAGTAGAGGGTGTCCGCGTACGCGCCGTCCGTCTCGGAGCGCGCCGTCGAGCGGGCATCGTCCCACGCGCGGGCGAGACGGCCGCGGGCCAGCGGCGACCAGATGATCGTGCCGACGCCCTCGTCCAGGCACAGCGGGATCATCTCCCGCTCCTCCTCGCGGGCGAGCAGGTTGTAGTGGTCCTGCATCGAAACGAACCGTGCCCAGCCGTGCCGCCTCTGCAGGTGCAGCGCCTTCGCGAACTCCCAGGCGTGCATGGACGAGGCGCCGAGGTAGCGGACCTTGCCGGCCTTCACGAGGTCGCTGAGTGCCTCAAGCGTCTCCTCCCACGGGGTGGCGTGGTCGTTGCGGTGGATCTGGTAGAGGTCGATGTAGTCCGTGCCGAGGCGGCGCAGCGAGTGGTCGACCTCGGTCATGATCGCCTTGCGCGACAGGCCGCGGCCGTTCGGTCCCAGCCGCATCGGGTGGCGCAGCTTGGTGGCGATCACCACGGCATCGCGGTCGGCGAAGTCCTTGAGCGCGCGGCCGAGGATCTCCTCGCTGGAACCGTTGGAGTACATGTTCGCGGTGTCGAAGAAGTTGATCCCCGCCTCCAGTGCGTGCCTGATGAGCGGGCGCGCGTCCTCCTCGCGCTTCGACCAGACGGGATGCCCGCGTTCGGGTTCGCCGTAGGTCATCGCACCGATCGCGATCGGGGACACGTCGAGGCCGGTCACGCCGAGCTTGATGTAATGCATGACGCTCCTTAAAGTATTCGGAGAGCTCTCCACATAACGTAGTGGAGAACTCTCCACTTAGCAACGTGAGGTCCCGTGGTCCGGTCAGACGCCCGTGAGAACAGGGCACGCATCCTCGCCGCCGCACGCGAAGCGCTCACCGCGGACGGCAGCACGTCGATGAACCAGATCGCCCAGCGCGCCGGAGTCGGCGCGGGCACCCTGTACCGCAACTTCCCCACACGCGAGGCGCTCGTCCTGGCCGTCAACCAGGACGAGGTGGCACGCATCACCGGCACCGTGCCCGACCTACTGGCCCAGATGCCGCCGCTGGAAGCCCTCCGGCACTGGACGATGGACCTCGTCGAGGCCATGCGGCGAAAGCACGGCCTCGGCGACGCACTCACCCCGGGCGTGCACCAGGCGATCAGCGAGCAGAGCTACGGGCCGGTCATCGCCGCGATCACAGAACTCCTGGACGCCGGTAAGAAGGACGGAAGCATCCGTGAGGACGCCGCACCTGGGGACTTCCTCCAGCTGACCGGCGCGTTGTGGCGTGCCGCGTCCAGCCCCGTGGACCGGGCCCCCCACATGCTCGCGCTCATCCTCGACGGACTCCGCACGCACCGCTAGTGGAGGGCCTCACGGCTGCAGGGGTACGCTGCCGTTTGGACCTCATAGCGAGGATCCCCCACCGTTCTCAGCGAGGTCCTCGGCGTCTCCATCGGAGCGGCCACCGGCTGGGCCGCCGCCGCAGGCGGCCCCCTCGCGCAGTACGCCGCCGAACTCAGTCGCCGCTCCAAGAGCGAGCTCAAGGTCGGATGTTGACGGTGACACTCTCGAAAAACGGAGACTACGGCGTGAGTGAATAGGGGCATGCTCTTCGACTTCACGCACGACCACGACGGAGAACGGCTCAAGGGTGTGTACGGCGGTGATCCCTCCGGGGTGACCGCCGTGGTGCTGCATGGCGCGGGCACCGGCAGCACGGAGCGACTGCTTCCGCTGGTCCGGGAGTTCGTGGCCCACGGCTGTCGAGCGGTCGCCTTCGACTTCTCCGGGCACGGCGAAAGCACCGGGAAGCTCGGTGAGTCGAGCCTGCGGCGACGGTTCGAGCAGGCCGTCGCGGTGATCGACGCGTACGCGAGGGCGGACGGGCCGCTGGTCCTGGTGGGCTTCAGCATGAGCGGGCAGACGGTGGCGGATCTCGTCCGGCACTACGGGGATCGAGTGGCGGCGCTGGGGCTGTGCGCGCCCGCCGTATATGCCGCCGAGGCGTGGGATGTGCCCTTCGAGCAGGGAGCGGGCCGGTTCAGCGGGATCATCCGGCGGCCGGACAGCTGGCGCGCGGCGCCAGCGCTTGAGGTGCTGCGGGCGTACGAGGGCCGCGCGGTGCTCGCCGTGCCGGGCACGGACGGGGTGATCCCGCCCAAGGTGACCGAGGCCGTACAGAACGCGCTGACCGCGCGCGCCCAGTACACGCGGTTCGACCTTCCGGAGGCGCAGCACCAGCTGGGGCTGTGGTTCCGCGATCACGGGGAGGACCGGCGGGAGTTCGTGGAGGCGGCGCTGACCGGCCTCGACAACAAGGGCTGGACGGCCACGCGTGCGTGGGTGGCCAAGCAGCTCGGCCCCGGCCGCTCGGTCGCCGAATCCCGGCTCCTGTACGGCGGTTGGAGCTCCCAGATGCGCCGACTCACCCTCGACGACGGCTCGGAACTGGTGCAACGCACCTTCGTGAAACCGTTCTTCCGCCGTGCGGCGCCTGGGCTGCTGGCCCGCGAGGCGTCCGTCCTGACTCTGCTCGCCGGGCAGGAGGGCATCCCGGCTCCCGGGTTGGTCGCCGTGGATGCCACGGCCGAACACTGTGACCACCCGACCCTGCTGATGTCCGCGTTGCCCGGCCGCGTCCGCGTGGACGAGGACGACCTCGACCGGCGCCTGGACCTGCTCGCGGCCCAGCTCGTGCGCGTCCACGGCCTCGTACCGGACGAGAGACCGCGCACGTACCAGGCGTGGACGTCCCCGGAGCGGGTCCGCACCCCGCACGGCCCTCTGTGGGATCGGGCCGTGGACGTGATCCGCCGCGACCCGCCGCCGTACGAAGGCTGCTTTCTGCACCGCGACTTCCACCCCGGGAACGTGCTCTTCACGGGAGCAGGGCCGGGGCTGCGGATCAGCGGTGTCGTGGACTGGGTCGAGACCTCATGGGGACCTGCCGACCTGGACGTGGCGCACTGCTCGACCGCGCTCGCTCTGCTGCACGGGCCGGCGTACGGGCTGGAGTTCCGCGAGCGGTACGAGGCACACGGCGGCCGCGACCTCGCCGACGACCCCGACCACCTGTACTGGCGGCTGCTCGACGCCCTGCACTACTGCCCCGACGCGGCGAAGCTGGCCGGGCCGTGGCGCGACCTGGGGCGGGACGATCTGACGTCCGAGGTGCTGGGAGAACGCCTGGAGGCGTACGTGGACGGACTGCTGCAGCAGTACGGCTGACCGGCCCTGGATCACTCGTCCGACTTCTGCAGGAACTGCTCGCCGCCAACGCCCCGCGCCAGCCCGATGAAGGTGCCAGAACCGATCGTTGATGTCCCAGGGACCGGCAGCTGCGCGAACAGGCGGTGCCGTGCACCGCGGCCGACGTCCGCTGCTGCCTCCCCCCAGTCCGCCCCTGGACGCGCACCATCCGGCAGCCAGGCCCGCTTGCGGCAGCGGGGAGAGCAGCACGTTGCCGAGACGGGACCTTCGGCCTCGACCTTCCAGGACGCCCGCACTCCGGGCAACTGGCCGCCACGCCGGCCTGAACCGCCTCGTGGAGGTCAGACGAACCAGGCAGGCCCCGCCAGTCGTTCAGGGCCGGCTCACGAAGCAGAAGCCGCCGGGGCCGGCTGGGGGGGAACCCGGTGGTGGGCTCAGCGGTTGACGAAGGTGAGGCTGTTCTCGTCGTAGCGGGTGCCCGCGATCTGCTCGGTCGGTGCGGCGGCCTCAATGGCGGCGAGGTCCTCGGAGGACAGCTCGACCGTCAGGGCCGCGAGGTTCTCCTCCAGGTTTCGCTGCCGTCGGGTGCCGGGGATCGGCACCACGTCGTCGCCCCGGTGCTGGACCCAGGCCAGGGCGAGCTGGCCGGCGGTGATGCCCTTGGCCTCGGCCAGCTCGTTCAGTTTGGCCACAATCGCCAGGTTGTGTTCGAGGTTGCCGTCGGCGAAACGCGGCTGGCTGCGCCGCACGTCATTGTCCGCCATCGCCTCGACCGAGCGGTAGCGGCCGGTGAGGAAGCCGCGGCCGAGCGGGGAGAACGGGACGATGCCGATACCGAGTTCACGGCAGACCGGGGCGATCTCCGCCTCCAGGTCGCGGGTCCACAGCGACCACTCGCTCTGCAGCGCGGCGATCGGATGGACGGTGTGGGCCCGCCGGATGGTGGCCGCGCCGGCCTCGGACAGCCCGAGGTGGCGGACCTTGCCGGCCTTGACCAACTCGGCCATGGCGCCGACGGTTTCCTCGATGGGCACCTGCGGATCGACGCGGTGCTGGTAATAGAGGTCGATGTGGTCGACCCCCAGCCGGCGCAGCGATGCCTCACACGCCTGGCGCACGTAGGCGGCGTCGCCCCGGACCTGGGTGGGCTCGCCCAGACGGTTGGCGAAGCCGAACTTCGTGGCCACCACCACCTCGTCGCGGCGCCCGGCGATGGCCCGTCCGATCAGCTCCTCGTTGTGTCCGGAGCCGTAGAAGTCGGAGGTGTCCCAGAAGGTCACCCCGAGGTCGAGGGCGCGGTGCAGCGTCGCGATCGACTGCGTGTCGTCCGTGACGCCGTAGCCGTGGCTCATGCCCATGCACCCCAAGCCCTGTGCGGAAACCGCCAGTTCGCCGAGGTGCCGGGTGGGGACTGTGGTCATGCTACTGCCTCCTGAGCTCGTCGGAACCGCCTGCCCAAGACGCTAGGAGTTCGAGCGCACTCCATGTCAAACGACGGCATGCCACTCGCCGGACTCCCCACTTCCCTCAGTACCGGATCAAGCGCAGTCGGCCAGCGAAACGGCCGGACCGGAGCGACATCCTCGACCCGGCCGTTACGCAATCCAGCATCGGACGTCGCACCCGCCCGCGTACGGGGCTCAAGTACGTCAGCTCGATGTACGGCCCCGCGGACTCCACCCGGCCGGCACAGCCACCCAGCGCGTGCACCTCACACGACTGGGTTCGACGGCAAGGAAGCCCGAACGGCTGGGTTCCCTACGTTGTTCTGCGGGAGCGGGGAGCCCTTCGCATGGTTCACCCACCCGGGGGCGCGGGGTGCGGCTGACTAGGTTCTGCCGCTGGTGGCTCAGGCCACTCATGCACGCTGACCGTGTGGCCCGACGAGGCGTAACCGTCAGCCCTCCGGCACGCCGTGCCGCACGGCCTTCTTCACCGCCTGCTCCAGCACGTACCGCGACACGCCCGCGTCCTCGCGCCCGGCGTAATCCGTCACTGCGGCCTGGAACTCCTCGGCCGCCTTACGCCACTTCTTCCACTGCGCGTCGTACGCCTCACCGTCGAGGCCAGCGAGCTTCGTACGCGCGTCTTCGACGGAACGTTCCAGCTTGATCAATTCGTCGGGGATGTCTGCCACGGGAAGCGAATCCTAAGCTCCCCGGTAACCCACCTACGCCGCGGTGGCCCCCACACCATCGGCCTCGTGGTCGTCTCCGCCGGCTGGATCCTGCTCACCCATACGCGTGGCGGCCTCCGCCACCCTGGCCACGGCCTCCCGCTCGGCGACCGCCCGGATCCGGGCCACCTCCTGAGAGACGTCCTCGATCGAGTAGCCCGCGTCCAGCAGCATCTGCACTGCGGTCTCCAGCGAAATCACGCCCGCCCCGTACGACCTCGTCCAGCACCGCGGCGCCCGGTCCGTCGGCGTGTGCCGCGCCCACGCCAGCCGTGCCGAGAACGACTCCCCGGCCGCCCAACCCTCTGTAGACCTCGCCGGCGAGGAAGAGGTCGCCGACGCGTTCGCGGAAGCTCGCCCGCCGGCCTCCACCGATCAGCCAGGCGGCGGTGAGGCGCGAGCGCCATTCGCAGGCGAGGAACGCTTCCAGCTCGGCGCCGGTGATCGTGGCGGCAATTTCTCCGCGCTGTCGCGCCCTTGTTCGCGTCCGGCTCGCGTCCGGCTCGGGAGGGTGTCGATCGCCGGTAGTCGCGGTCGGTCCTGTGCGGCGACGGGTCCGTCGGTGGTGATCGGACGTGCCGCGTCGCGTCTCCCGTCGCGCGCCACACCCAGGGGGCCGGGTGAGTACCGGATCGCTCATTTGTACGTTCGGTTAATCGGATGTGTCGGATGTATTGACGCGCTCTCTTTTCCGGATTTAGCCTCTGCCCGATTTCACGAACAGTGTTCGATATATCGTTCAACGCCTGATGGGACAGTGAGTTGGTTATGAATGCTTCCGGCCGAAGCGCCACCCACCTGAAACGTCTTCACGGGCGCCGAGAAGCACAGACACCCGGCCCGCGCCGCAACCGCCCCACCTGGGCGGACGCACCTGCTCGCACGCCCTGACCCGCCGTCACCACGGCGCCTTGGGCGAAGCGCTGACACACCGTCGTTCGGGTCCCCCCTTCCGGCCCACGCGGTGTCCGGGTCCTGTCCCGCCCACTCCAAGACCAAGTTCCCCCCGCCACCCCGCTCCCCCTTCGCCCGGCGGTGGCACCCGCACCCGACAGGAGATCCGATGTCTGCGCTCCGCGCCCGGCTGACGGTGATATTGCTCGCCGTCTGCCTCCTCTTCACGGGCCAGGCCCTCACCACACCCCAGCGGGCGGCCGCCGCCGACCCCGGCTACCTGATGGTGCACTTCACCGGGGAGGGAGCGACCAACCAGCAGATGTACCTCTCCCACAGCACCGACGGCCTGCACTGGAACGACCTCAACGGCGGCGGCATGGTCCTGCGCTCCACCGTCGGCACCAAGGGCGTACGCGACCCCGCATTCGTCCGATCCCCCGACGGCAGCAAATACTGGATCATCGCCACCGACCTGTGCATCAGCTGCGGCCAGGACTGGAACTCCTCCATCAACAACGGCAGCCGCAACCTAGTCGTGTGGGAGTCCACCGACCTGATCACCTGGTCGCAGCCGTGGCTGCTCAACGTCGCCGGCGCGATCCCCGACGGCCGCAACGCCTGGGCACCCGAAGCGATCTGGGACCCCGAGAGCAACGACTACGTCCTGTACTGGGCCACGAACGTCCCCTTCAACGGCGCGACGAAGCACCGCATCTTCGCCGCCCACACCAGCGACTTCCGCACCATCACCACCCCCCAGCTCTACATCGACCGCCCCGGCACCCAGGAGATCATCGACACCCAGATCATCGAAGTGCCCCCAGGCGTCGGCAACTACCGCTACGTACGGGCCTCCGGCGACGGACAGATCACCCTCGAAGGCAGCAACTCCATCTTCGGCACCTGGACCAAACTCGGCGACCTCTCCGGCATCGGCCTGACCGGGTCGATGGTCGAGGGCCCGATGTGGATGAAGTTCAACGGCACCGACAAGTGGGCGCTCTACCTCGACCAGTACGCCACCAACCGCGGCTACATGCCCGTCACCACGACCGACCCCTCCAACCCCGCCGCCTACCAGAAGCCGGCGTCGACCAGCTACAACATGGGCGGCACCAAAAAGCGCCACGGCTGGATCATGAACCTCACGGCCGCCGAGGAGAGCCGCGTGCTCGCCCGCTGGCCCAACACCCCGGCGCAGCGGCTCCAGTCGTACAACTTCCAGGACCGGTACGTGCGCCAGATCAACTTCGACGTGCGCATCGACCCGAACGTCAGCCCCGTCGAGGACTCCCAGTTCCGGATCAGGCCCGGCCTCGCGGGCACCGGCACCGTCTCCTTCGAGTCGGTGAACTACCCCGGGTACTTCCTGCGCCACGCCAACTACGACTTCCAGCTCGTCCGCAACGACGGCAGCAGCCAGTTCGCCGCGGACGCCACCTTCCGGCAGGTCGCCGGACTCGCCGACGCCACCTGGTCGTCGTTCCAGTCGTACAACCACCCCGACCACTACATCCGCCACTACGCCTACCAGCTGCGACTCGACCCGATCACCACCGCGACAGCCCGCAGCGACGCCACCTTCCGTGTGACGAACTGACCCGCATCGCCAGGAGCGCCGGCGCCTCCACGTCGGCGCCGGCGCGGAGGCGTCACCCCGACCCCCCACGTCCGCGCGGCCCTACTGATCTCTTCGGGCTGTTGTCGACTGCTGATCCCTGCGGTAGGCCGGTGGTGTGCGGTACGCGCAGGGTGGCGGGCTGACCGCCGAGCGGCGGCGGTTTCGTGAGCGGATCAGGTACCAGGCCGGTGAGCGGTTCGTACGCGGTGAGAGGACCGCGGTGATCGCGAAGGATCTGCGGGTGAGCGAGGGGTCGGTGGAGCGCTGGCGTCATGCCTGGCAGGAGGGCGGGATGGCCGCCCTCGCCTCCACGGGACCGGCGAAACGTCCCAAGGTGTCCGACGGCCGGTTCGCCGAGCTGGAGAAGGAGTTGGCCCTCGGGCCGGCCGCGCACGGCTGGGAGGACCAGCGGTGGACCCCGGCACGGGTCAGAGCGCCGATCGCCTGGAGGTTCGGCATCGACTGCTCGTCTGCGGCCGTGTGGCGGCTGCTGCACCGGCATGGCTGGTCCTGGCAGTCTCCGGCCCGCCGCGCACTGGAACGCGACGAGCAGACGGTGGGTTTGTGGAAGAAGGACGTGTGGCCGCAGGCGGAATGACCGCGGCGGCGCTGAGCGCGTACATCGTCTTCGAGGACGAGGCCGGGTCTCGATGACTCCGCCACGCGCTCGCCCCTGGGGCCGGCTTGGACAGGCGCCGATGGTGCGGGTGCGGGGCCGCTCCTGGCGCCGCTGGTCGATCGCCGCGATGTGCTGTTACAAGCCGGGCGAGAACTCCCGGCTGATCTTTCGGCCGCGCCGCCACCGCAAGCACAAGGGCAAGGGAGGACGCGACACCTTCGCCTGGAGCGACTACCGCGACCTGGTCGTGCGCGCGCACCTCCAGCTCCAGGTGCCCATCGTCTTGATCTGGGACAATCTCAACACCCACCGGGCAGCCAGGATGCGCGACCATGCGGACGACCATGACTGGCTCACCATCGTCCAACTGCCCTCATACGCAGCTGACTTAGCGCTGCGTATACCCTCAATTGTGTCCAGCCTGATCACCCTACGCGCTCAGGAGAATGGCCGGTGCCAGCACACAACGTCGACCAGGGGCTCGCCCATGGCGGCCCCTCGGACAGGCGGGCCCGCATCGTGATCGGCCAGGTCGGCGGGCTGGTGCATACGAGGCAAGTGCCTTGTTTTTGGGCTTTGTATCGGGCTTCTGGCTCAGCGCGCTGCTTATCGTTTCCGTCGAACCGGAGCGAGCGGCGGTGAACCCTCTGGCTGGAATACGGCAGTGGCGGGCCCTTCGGCGACGCGACAGAGAGATGGATCAGTTCGCCGAGATGCTGATCGGTCCCATCCGGGAAAGACTCGCCGCCGACGAACACGGCGCAGCAGCAGGGAATTCCGTATGTCATCCGGACGCCTTGTTCGAGGCCTTGGTCGCGTCCGCCCAGCGGTGGCGTGGTGACCGGAAGCTCGAGGTTCACCGTGTGCGTATCCCCCGCACGTTCGGTGCCACGGGGATGTGGGTGGAGCGCACGCACCAGGACGATGTCGTCGTGGAGGCGGATGCCGAGGTCTGGCATCAGGCGCAGATCCTCGGTCACGAGTTGTGGCACATGCGGCAGAAGGACGGCCTCACGTCGGAGCAGTTGGCGGCGGAGGCGGGCCCTTCTTTGGGGTCGGGGCATGTGCACGGCACGCAGGCGGCCGCGGCACGATCGCGTTTCGACGAGGATCCGGAGAAGGAAGCCGAGTTGTTCGGGATTCTTGTGGGTCAGCAGATGCGGGCGCTGATGGAGCGGGACGTGATCGCCGGTGATACCGCCCGGCGTATCGCTGACTCGCTCGGCTACCAGAGGAGCCGGAGATGAGCGGGGTTATCAACTATGTGAGTTGCGGGCTGCTGTGGGTCGCCCTGCTGTTCAAAGTGCCCGACGTGATGCGCCGCCGGCTCGATCCGTCGCTGCGGGCCATCGTCGGGGTATTGGGGTTTGCCTCGCTGTGCTTCCTCTTCGGAGCGCCCCCGACGGTCGCGCTGATCAACCGCATCACCGGCGTGCCCAACCTGGCCGCGCCGCTGACCTACGCTGCGATCACTGCCTACAGCGCGGCGCTGCTCATCCTGATTGCCTGCTGGCGCGGCGGGCCGTCCATGCGCCGGACGGCCCGGAGCTGGATCTACGGCTATGCGGCTGTGCTGGTGGGCATCGCTGTTCTGTTCGCCGCAGGGGACAGCGCTGTTGAGCGGCGCACCGACTTCGACACCTACTATGCGACCACGCCGTGGGTTGCGGAGATGGTCGTGCTGTATCTGCTTGCCCATCTGACGGCGGTGACGGTCAGTGCCCTGTGGTCGCTGCGGTGGGCCCGCGAGCCGGAGGTGCAGCAGCGGTCCTGGCTGCGGGCCAGCCTGGTGACGATCGGCGTCGGGACGATCCTCAGCGCCGGCTACAGCAGCTCGAAACTGATCGCCGTTGTGGCGCAGTGGTCCGGCCGGAACTGGCCACTGCTGGGCACGGGCATCGCGCCCGTGTGCGCCGGTCTGGGTGCGCTGCTCACGGTGACGGGGGTCCTTTTGCCGGTTGCGGGGCACCACGTGTCGGCCTGGCGTGACTTCGTTCGCCTGGCGCCTCTGGACGCCGTGCTTGACCCGGTTCTGCGGGAACGGGCATTGCGTCTTGAGCGGCCTCGCTCCCCTCTGCTGTGGGGGACCTGGCGCCGCAGCACCATCTTCAACGGGTTGCGCGAGATTGAGACGCTCCTTGATCAACGGCTCTATGACGACGTCTATGCTGCGGAGCTGGAGAGGCTGCAGCAGTCGGCGCAGCGTCGCGGTGGCGGGCCTGGCGCACAGGAACTCGCAGCTTCAGCGGCGTGGGCCGCCGCGATCTCTGCGGCCACCCAGCGAAGGAGTCAGCAGCCGGTGCGGGAGCTCGTCGGCGCGTCGCTACCCTTGTCGCTTCCGCGCGAGCCCGACGCGCTGGTTCTGATTGCCGACGCCGTCAAGAGGTCCGAGTGGGAGAAACGGCCGCTCACCTCCGGCCCTGCGAGAGCCGGGTCGGCCTGAGACGCGAATTCTGCGGACCCCTGCCCCCCACACAGTCTGGCGGAACGGAACTCCTCCCTGATGAGTCTTGTCGTGTATATGGCGGCTTTCCTGTTGGTGGTGGCCGCCATGCTGCTCCGCCGCTCGCGGCGGGCTCCCCGTACCCCGCTGACCGTCCCCACGCGGGCCACCGCATTCATCGGCGCCGTGTGCTTCACCTGTGCGGCTCCCGCCACGTTGGCCGCGGTCAACCGTGCCACCGGCATTCCCAACGTGGGCGCCCCGATCACGTACAGCTCGATCTCCGCATTCAGTTGCTCCCTGATCATCTTGTTGATCCACTGGAGGGGTGGTCCGAGGGAGCGGGTACGGCGTATGGTCCGCCTGAGCATGGCGGTGTACGGGGTGCTGATCGTGGCGATCTGCGTGCTGTTCGCCCTCGCCGACGCGGACACCGAACGGCTCACCGACCTGGACACGTACTACGCCAACACCCCGTACATGCGAGAGATGATCGTTCTCTACCTGGTGGGGCATCTGGCCAGCACCATCGTCTTGAGCATGGTCTGTCTGAGGTGGGCACGCGACGAGGTCACGGGGCTTTTACGTATCGGGCTGCGGTTGATCCTCGCCGGACTGCTGTTGGACGTGGTCGGATTCGAACTCGCCAAGGCCACTGCGGTCGTTGCCCGGTGGTGCGGATACAACCTCGACGTCCTGTCGACCACGGTGGCGCCGCCTGCCGCCTCCCTCGGCGCGCTGATCTACTCCGTCGGCTTCGTCCTGCCGCGTCTCGCCTCCGCTGCGGCGGAGAAGCAGAGCCTGGCCAACTACCGTGCGCTCAAACCCCTGTGGCAGGCGGTGAAGAATCTGGCCACCACCCCGAAAGCGGAGCCCAAATGGTGGCAGCTGTGGTGGCAACTGCCCAGCAGCCGCCTGTACCTGCTCGAAGCGAACATCCGCGACGCCTTGCTGCAGCTGGCGGCACACGTCGACCAGCACGTCGGCCGCACCGCGTACACGGCCGCACTCGACCGCGGCGCAAGCCGTGAGGCGGCGCGCATAGACTCCCAGAAGGCGATGATCATCGATGGCATTCTCCGGGCATCGGGCCGGACCGGTGGCCCGGCCGATCCGCCCGAGAACCTTCGCATCACGATGGACCTGGTCGAGCTGGCGAACGCGGTGGCTCACGTGCGAGAAACGGCACCAGACCGGATGCAGGCTTGAGTGACAATGCCCCATGACACCGTCCCCTGTCCCCGGCGAGGAGAGCCAGTTGCCGCAGAGAGCTGTCGTGATCGGAGCGGGAATTGCCGGGCTGCTGGCCGCAGCGGCCATCTCCCGGGCTACACCCGGCACGGAGGTTGTCCTCCTCGACAGGGATGCGCTTGCCGACGGCCCCGTCAACCGCAGAGGGGTTCCTCAGGGACAGCATGCTCACCTGCTCATGGCCGGCGGCATATCGGCCATGGAGGTTCTGTTCACGCAGAGTGTGCGCGAACGACTTCTCGCGGCAGGCGCACACGAGATCTCGATGGGCCACGGCATGCTGGCCTTCGCTCCCGACGCGGGCTGGTTCCGCCGCTACAGGGGCAACGGCGCTCGCATGATCACCTGTACGCGCGCGCTGCTGGACTGGGTCGTGCGTGAGGCGCTGCTCGAGCAGACGGCCAAGGTGTCGATCCATCAGGCCGCCGTGGAGGGGCTGCTGGGCAACGCGCAGCGCGTGCGGGGCGTCCGCCTCAGCAAAGCCGGCTCCACCCTCGGCAAAGAGCTGGAAGCGGACTTCGTCATCGACACCAGCGGACGAGGGTCGCGCAGCCTTCAGTGGCTGAAGGACATCGGCGTCGGCGGCGTGGCAGAAAGGAAGATCGACTCCGGCCTCACCAACGCCACCCGCATCTACCGCACTCCTGCTGGTGCCGAGCACTTCCCGCTGACCCTGATCCAGGCGGACCCCTACCACGGCCGGCCCGGCCGCAGCGCCATGGTTCTGCCGATCGAAGGCAACCGGTGGATGGTCAGCGCCGGCGGCACCAGAGGCGGCGAACCGCCAAGCGACCCGCAGGGCTTCCTCGAATACGCCCTCAGCCTGCCGCACCCCATCGTCGGCCATCTCATCGCCGGCGCCGAACCCCTCACGGACGTCGCAGTCAGCCGCAGCACCAGCAACCTCCGCCGCTACTTCGAGAAATCCCCGCTGTGGCCCGAGCACTTCCTCGTGCTCGGGGACGCCCTCGCCACCTTCAACCCGGCCTACGGACAGGGCATCTCCGTGGCCGCCCTGGGCGCCCGTGACCTCTACCAGGACCTGCAGCAGAGCGGCCTTGCCAGCCCCGGACTTGCCCGTCGCGTCCTGCGCAGCGCGGCCCGCCACGTCGACACCGCCTGGTCCACCGCCGTCGCCATGGACGTCCTGTATCCAGCCGTACGGGGAGGCAGACCGACCCGCGCCGACCATGCCACAGCCGCCTACACACGCCGGCTGACCCGCGCGGCTACCGGCTCCTGGCACGCAGCCGCAGCGCTCTGGGACGTCACCAGCCTCACGGCACGGCCGTCGCGGGTCCTGCGCCCCGCCGCCCTGCTGGCCACCCTGACCCGCCCCCTCCCCCGTCGGCTCGACGAGCCTCCCCTGCAGCCCTCCGAGCGGCAGATGCTTGAACGCCTCAAGAAGGCCGCCGAGGAAGCAGACGGCTCTCACTCTCACTGACAACCGCGCGCTGCGGGGTGCGAGGTTCTGCTCCAGCGGCGCCCAGAGCGCCGCGCCCGCACGAGCCCGCCCGCGCACAGCGCGGGCGGGCAGCGCCCCGGCGTCACCGCTGATGAAGATCCTTGAAACCGGCTCTGGCCGCGGTTCCGTGAAAGATCTTGGAGCGGCATGACCTGGCAACGGAGCGAGGAGAAAATCCCGGCCTCCACGCCTCCGCGCGACTACTGTCCTGCTGGTAGATCGTCCGACCGACGAGGGGGCTGAATCGTACTGACCACTACGCACCCCCCGTAGGTACCTCTGGAAAGCCCAGAGGGCCCTACGGAGGCTCTCGATGTCCCGAACCGTCCGCACAACTCCCAGGCAACTCCGCGTCCGAGACGCCGCTTCGGAGTCCATGTCCCTGTACGACCTGCGCTACACGCACGCCGAACTGGCCCGGGCCGCCCGCGAAGGCCGTCGCCCTGCCCCTACGAAGACGCTGCACCGGATCACCTCCTGGCAGTGGATGGTGCTCAATTGCAGAAAGGGCTCGTTCTCCGCCGAGATCGCCACGGCTGAAAGCCGGGCCCGGCTCCAGGGCCGACTCGAAGCCCAGCGGATCCGCGGACTGCATCACGCCGGACACGACCTTGACGACGCAGACATCCCTCCGGTCCGCCACCGTCACGGCGGGCTCTGGAATGCTTGGTAGACACGTAGCGCCCACAACTGGCAGGCATGTGCGAGCACATGAAGTGCCTGTGCCGTGTCGATCAAAGGGCTTGCGGCTCGGCCCGCTGATTCTCGCGGGCCCACTCCACTCCTACTGGCCCTCCCGTTCAGCAGGAGGTTGCGTACGGTACGTCGTGGATGTATCTGTGCCAGTCGGCGCGCGACAGGCCGGATCCGACGCGTCGACATACATCGGTGGCCATCCGCGATGCATCGACGCTGTAGGTCAGTACGGGCATGTGCTGGGCGGAGACGTACAGCGTGCGATCGTCCTCGGCGAAGGCCAGCGCCATGACCCCGCCCCCGGGATTGGAGAAGGCCGAGCCGACCGGGCGTCGGGAGGCGACGTCCCACAACCGGACGGAACCGTCCCGTGTTCCGACGGCAAGCGTTGCGCCGTCGTGCGAGAAGGCCAGGGCCGACACGTCGATCGTCGAATCGGGGCCGTCGGCTGCGGCGTTGCCCGACTCGGGTGGGAACTCGGCCAACCAGTGCCGGGCGTGGCGGCCCCAGAGGGTCACCCAACCCGACTCGTCACCTCCGGCCAGATAGTTGCCGTCATGGCTGAAGGCCACGAGGGTGGGCAATCCCTCCATGAGTGCGCGGTGGGTGACCGTCCGGGAGGGCAGATCGACGAGGTCACCCTGCGCTGTTGCCAGGAGGCGGCCGTCGCCCGTGACCGCCAGGCTCTCGCCCCAGACGCCGGACATCCTGCCGGCTCTCACGCCCCGGCGTACGTCCCACATCTCGGTGCGTCCCTCGGACAGCGACACCAGGAGTTTGCGGCCGCCATTCGTGAGAGCGATCCCGTCGATGATGTCGATGTCATCCGGCATGGGCGGGAACCGCAGTGTGGTCGGCCGGGTCGGATGTCGGGTGTCCAGCACCTTGGCCCAGGGGAGTTCATCGGACGCGGCATCCGTACTGGAGTAGGCGAAGGTCCGGTTGTCCGGGGCGAACGCCGTCACGTCTGTGCACTCCGGCCCGTCGTCGCCCATCGGGCAGGGCGCGGTGGGCAGGCTGTCGGTCACCACCTTGCCGGTCCGTACGTCCACGAGCCGCATCCGGTGCCGGCCTCCGGCCTGCCGGGTCAGCGCGAGCAGGCGGCCGTCGGGGCTGAAGCCCGCACTTACAGTGACGTCCTGCTGCCAGGCCGGATCAAGGGCGTGCCCCAGCGAGACCGTCCACACCGTGGTGCTGGAACTGCCTGTCTCATACCGCAGTACCCCTGCCTTGAGATCGATCCGCATGGCTCCGAGGGACTGGCCGTCGGCCCATGGGATCCGCAACACCGGGGTGGTCGGATCGTCCACCCGCCGCAGCTGAATCTCCTTGGCGTCCGCTGTGGCGACGAACCGCCCGTCCTGGCTGAACTCAACGTCCGTCAGGCCGCGGTGCTTGATCTGGTGCAGTTCACGTCCCGACGCCACATCCCATGTACGCAGGCCGTTGCCGGAGGCGACGGCCACCCTGCGGCTGTCGGGAGTGAACGTGATGGTGCCCGTACGGCATTCGCCCTTGTGGAACGCCGTCTCCCAGGCGCCCGGCAGCCGGTGGCGCCTCGCCACGTCCCACACCTCGAGCTGCTTGTCGGGGCACATCGCGGTGAGACGGTCGTCGGGGCTGATGGTTTCCATGCTCGCGTTGCTGAACGTGACGACGGCGGGGTTCGAGCCGGCTGAGGCATCACTCAGTGCATCACCCAGTGCATCACCGGGATCGAATCCGCGCTTGAGTACCACGCGCCGGCGTCTCAGGTCCCACAGGCGCACCGTGGATTCTGCTCCGCCGTCACGACTGAGGGTCACGAGAGTACGTCCGCTGGGCCCGAACCAGGCTGAGTCCTCGCCACGCGCGGCCAGTTGTCCGGTTTTCTTGCCGGTGGTCAGGTCCCAGATCTGGATGCCGGATCCGGTGGACCCAGCCAGGAAGCGGCCGTCCCGGGAGACGTCCGGCAATAAGGAGGCATCGGACCGGCCCCGAATCCTGAACGAGGACAGCTGCCGATGGCTCCGCACGTCCCACCGGGTGACCCGCTCTCCGGAGACGGAGACCGCAGTCCGGCCGTCGTGGTCGAGGTACACCTCAGGATCGTGCGCCTGGTCCGGGATCCGGAACGCGTCCTGTTCCCTCTGCTCCATGGAGCCCATCAGCGCCGACCGGGTCTCCGGCAGGTCGGCTGTCTTCCAGGCCGCGAGGCTGAGGCGCATCGCGATGGCGGGCTCGGACGAGCGCAGGCTTTCCGCGACGGCTGCGACTCGGCGGGCTTCGTCCTGGACGCGCTGGCGCTGACCGGCCCGGTTCTGCTGCCAGGCGACCAGGCCGGCCATCAGCGCCAGGACGACCAGGAAGGACAGGGTCACAGTCAAGGCGCGCAGCCGCTTGGCGGAACGCGATGCCGACTGCTGCTCCTGGTCACGGGCCGCGAGGCCGGCGGACAAGAACGACTGTTCCAGTGGGGTGAGGTGGGCATGCCGCTCCGGTGCCGCGAACGCCTCCTGGGCGATGGCCAGCCGAGTGCCCCGGTACAGGGCGCCCGGGTCGCGGTCGAGGTCCCGCCAGGCCCGTGCGGCCTCGGTCAGCTGGCGGTGGGTGCGTATGCGGTCGCGTTCGGCGTCGATCCATCCGCTCAGCCTGGGCCACGCGCTGATCAGGGTCTCGTGGGCGAGGTTCACCGCGTCGTCGTCCAGGGTGATCAGCCGGGCGTGCGCCCATCGTTCCAGGACCACGTCGGCATCGGCTCGTGCGGTGTCCGGGGCGCTGCCGACGAGTTCGCCGCGGTCGGTGGGCCGTCGGGTGTCGGGCGTGCCGTCTCCAGGATTAATCAGCCGCAGCAGTATGTGCCGGGTAAGGCCGGCCTGCGCGGGGGTGAGCTTGCCGAACGTGTCTTCGGCCGTGCGGGCGATGGCACCGTGCAGGCCGCCGGCCGATTCGTACGCCGCTTCGGTGAGGGCAGGGCCCTTGCGGCGGTGCCAAGTCTCCAGGAGAGCGTGGGACAACAGGGGCAGCGCACCGGGTTCGCCGGAGACCTCTTCGATCAGCCGCGCCGTCAAAGAGCGCTCGACGGTCATCCCCGCGGCCTGGGCAGGTTTGGTGATGGCCTCGCGTAACTCGTCGCGGCTCATGGGGCCGGCCAGCACAGTCGCGTCCTGTAACGCGGCGGTCAGAGCAGGGTGCTCGGCGCAGCGGCCGAGGAAGTCCGCCCGGACGGCGATGACGACGCGCAGTCTGCTCCCGGGATCGGTGGCGGCCAGGAGGCGGTCGATGAACCGGTCGCGCTCGTCCGGGTCGTGGCACAGGGTGTAAAGCTCTTCGAACTGGTCCACGATCAGCAACGTGTCTCCGCCTGCGTCCTTCGGGGTCAGCCGCTGCTCATGGGTGCGCAGGGGGTGCTCGCCGGGAGTGAGGACGCGCAGCGCGGCCGGCTGGGGGCCGGCCGGGTCCGAGGCACGCAGGCGGGGGATGAGGCCGGCACGCAGGAGAGAGGACTTGCCACTGCCCGAGGGGCCGAACACCGCAGTGAACCGACTGGAACGGGTCAGCTCGGCCAGGCGGTCGGTGAGCTCGTCGCGGCCGAAGAACAGATCGGCGTCGCCCGGCTCGAAGCGGGCCAGACCCCGGTACGGAGGCTCGGCATCCTCATCCTCGGCGCGGGGTTCCGCCGCTGCTTCAGCGGCCGCCTGCCGCCACCGCCCCTCCCACTCCCCCGGATCACCGCCGCACGCCTTCACATAGGCCAGCACGACGGACAGAGTCGGCAGCCGCTCCCCCGCCGCCGCCTGCGACAGCGTGCTCGCCCCCTGATTCGTCCGCTGCGCCATCACCCGGTAGGTCGGACTCCCGGCCTCCGCCCGGAGTTTGCGCAACTCGGCCGCGAACCGCGCCACCGGCCCGACGCTGGGATCGAGTGGGCTCTCCGGACGTCCCGCCATCGACAACTCACCCCTCCAGCCGCCCGCTTCCCCCGTGGACGCGGCGCGAGGCCGGACAACGTACGCAACCTCGTGGCAGCAGCGCAATCCGAAGGCGTCTGCTTCGGCCAACGCAACGCCGTGCCCACGACCTGCAGCGAGTCCATTGTTCAGGGCGGCGAAACCGGCTGCCCATTCAATTCCCGACCCGCTGAACTCGATGGCAAGCACCGGTCGGGTCCGCCCACGGGCCCCACGGGTCGACCTGGAGCCGGTGCCTCCGGATCCGTTTGTGTGCAACGAGAGGAATCACGTGAACATACGCAACCGCGTAGCACTGGCGATGACCACAGGTGCCACCGCAGTCGGCCTGGCTCTGGCTGCCCCGGCCGCCCAGGCGGACATCGCACCGGTCCCCCATCCGGTGGCCACCCACGCCGCATCTGCTCCTTCCGAGGCACAGGCGACGTGGCACACGATCTGGCAGTCCAAGTTCAAGCCCCGGCACTCGAAGTGGGTCTCCCAGCCGTTCGGCGTCCACGACGGCGTAGCCAGGTTGAGTGTCAAGTACCAGTGCTGGAACGGCGGCGACGGCACAAAGATGACGGTCAGGCTGATCGACAGCCACGACTTGAACCGCACGGTGAAGAAGGGCTCCGCGTACTGCAATGGTGCCTGGCACGCGTTCGAGGCCACGGACGTGACGCCGAGCACCCGCTACAAGATCGTCACTCAGCAGACCCACGGCCGCACGCACACCGAGCAGGTCGGCGTCTACGAGCAGTACTGACAGGCAGCGGCATGCCGCCGGCCGTCTGCCTGAGGGTCTTGGCGAACGATGGGCACGGCTCCTGGCCGGCGCGAGGGGACTGACCAGGGACCCAGCCCACGGCATGCACGACGGCGTCGGCAGCTGATCACCAGGGCGAGCAAGCCAGCTCGCCCGCCCGCTCAGCCGCCCGCAAGACGAGATCGCACCAGACGGCGAAGCCCCGAGCCCTTGCCAGAGCCGGGGCTTCGTCGTCATTTCGACCGCCTGCCTGGCAGCTGCAGCAAGCAACGCACAGGGCCCGCCGCGGGAGCCGCGCACCGCCAGCAGGGCGGCGGCCATTCCACAGAGGAAGCAACCGCCGCCATCCATCCACCATGAAAGGAACCACCGTGAGCGGACACAGGCGCCGCCGGGAGGAACAGGACGAGGAACAGGACTTCGAAGAGTACGTCCGCACACGGCACGCCGCTCTGCTGCGCAGCGCACGCCGCCTGGTGGCCGACCCGCTCGACGCCCAGGACCTGCTCCAGACCGCGCTCACACGCACGTACCTTCACTGGCACCGCATAGCGGACAAGCGACTCGCAGACGCCTACCTGCGCCGCGTCATGATCAACACCCGCACCGAGTGGTGGCGGGACCGGAAGCTAAAGGAACTCCCCACCGAGCACCTACCGGACACAAGCATCGAAGACCCCACCGAGCAGCAGTCCGACCGCCAGTTACTGATGGACGTCATGAAGACACTCACACCCCAGCAGCGCAGCGTCGTCGTACTACGGCACTGGGAACAGCTGTCCACGGAAGAGACGGCCGCCGCCCTCGGCATGGCGGCCGGCACGGTCAAAAGCACACTGCACCGGGCGCTCGCCAAGCTCCGCCAGGAGCTTCAGGACCACGACCTCGACCTGGCTCCAACACCCACAACTCCTGCACTGTGAGCCCGGCCGTCGGCCACCGGACGCGATGACCCACCGGAGCGCCGCGTGCCGCTTCGTACGGGCACGGAGCGCTGTCTGACGCACTGCACCATCCAGCGCTCTCGGCGACGCCACGAAGGGATGAAGCCGCTCAACTCCTTCTGGGATGATCACACTTGGCGGCCGGCCGACGAAGCGACGAGGCTTCGGCTGCCCCTGGAACGGACATCACCGAAGTTCCCCAACCGATGGGTCAGGGCGTGACGACGGCGGAGCGCGAAGATCGCGAACGACGTCATCAAACTCGTCGGCGAGGCGATCTCGCACCACAGCCTGGTGATCATGGGGGGGCGACGCTCTGTGATCACCGGGCCCTGTACCTCTTCTCCTCCCGAGGTGCCCCATCGCGCCTATCTGCGTCACCTCTTGGACAGTGGTCTTTCTCCAAGAGGGCCAAGTGACCCTCGCCGAGGCCGGGGCCTTCTTCTTCCCGGACGGGGACACACGCTGGAGCCCCTCCGAGAGGCCCGTTATCTCCTTGAGCGGGCCGTCGGACAACTCCTAGGTGACTGGGTCAGTACCTACCGCTCCCACCAGCGTGACCATGACCTCGACCGCCTCACGGTCCGTCAGCCCCTGCTCCCGGCAGAGCGAACACCAGGTCGAGAATGCCGCTGCATGGCCGATCACCGCCCGCCGGGCGGGCTCACCCGCCGTCGGCCACCCGTCGGCCAGCACCTCGACGTGGCGCCTGTTCCTCGCCTCCCAAGCCTCGCGAATCGAGTCGGGCGCCGCGTGCAGGTCGCGGCTGACCAGCGTCAGCATCTGCTCGCCCGCGCGGTAGAAGCGGTAGAGGTCGGCGAGTCCGGCCGTCAGCCGTTCGACCGGATCCCCGATCATGCCCCACACCTCGGGTTGGGGCAGCTGCTGCTGCGACAGCCAGTGCCCCGAGCACGCCTGGAACAGCGCGGTCTCGTCGGGGAAGTGCCGGTAGACGGTCATCCGGGTGACCCCAGCACGCTCGGCAATCGCCGCGATGCTCGTCGCCGCCGGGCCCGCGGTGCCGTGCAGATGCACGGCGGCCTCGACGATGCGCTGTCGCGTCCGCCCCATGTCCTCGGCGCGTTTGCGCATCTCGTAGCCACGCGTTTTCGATGATCGCTGCTGTTCGCTCACCTGTTGACGCCCTGCGATCCGAGGCGGAGACTTTTTAAGAGAACGCCAGTGTATCTCCAAAATGTCTGGAGGAGTGATCGCCATGACAGAGCCGCTGGCCCCTCCACTCACCATCGTCCGCCCCGGCGAGGGAGGTGAGGGCTACCTCGGCTCGATCGGGGTCGCCTTCAAGCTCTGGGGCACCGACACCAACGGCGCGGTCTCCGTCGTCGAACACCCCTTCCCGGTCGGGGCATTGGTGCCGCCGCACCTTCACACCCGGGAGGACGAATACTCGATCGTCACCGAGGGCGAGATCGGCTTCCGGTCCGGCGACCGCGAAGTTGTCCTCGGTGCCGGCGGCTACATCACCAAGCCGCGCGGGGAGCTGCACACGATGTGGAACGCCGGTCCTGTCCCGGCCCGGATGATCGAGATCATCAGTCCTGCCGGCTTCGAGCACTGCTTCCGCGAGATGGCCGAGATGCTCGCCGACGGGCCTCCGCCGACCGAGGACGCGATACCGGCGCTCGCCGCCAAGTACGGGCTCGAGTTCGGGCAACCCGACTGGCTGCCCGACATCATCGCGCGGTACGGCCTGACCCCGCCGTTCAGCGCCTGAGTGAGATAGGAGGGCCGGGCAGCGGGACTTTGTTCAGCCCCTCATCAGTCCGAATGCCGTCAGCGCCACCGCGGTGACGGTGGCCAGCACTGCGACTGTTGGCAGCGGCCACCTTGCTTTCTCCAGAGCAGTCACCCGCTGCTCTAGGTTCCTCAACTGCCTCGTCGGTCTGTTCGCTGCGCTGCACGAGCAGCGCCAGTTGGCCGTCGATACGGGCTGGGCCGACTTCCAGGGCGCTGCGCAGTCCGGCGAGTGCGAGTGTGATCTCTCCCTCGGGCACGAGTACCTCCGGTCAGTACTTGGGGGCGGCCGGGTCGTGCTTGCCCGGCAGCCAGGAGGCCGTGCCGGTGCGGCCGAGCGCCGTGCCGAGTGTGGACCTCAGCGCCGGCAGGGCTGCGGGGAGAGAGGAGACGGCGGCGGCCTGCCACGCCGACAGCGACACCAGGTCGGTGGTCGAGGAGGCTGCCATCAGACCCAGCAGCGACTGGACGTAGGGGGCCAGGGTGCGCTCCGCGATGCCGGCGAGTGCCTGCGGCACGGGATCGGTCTCCTTCTCGGCCTTCTCGGGCTAGGTCGTCGTCGGTTCGGGCGTGCTGGCCTGGAGCGGGATGCACGGCGCCTTCCACGTCGCCTGGCCGGGGATGCCGTCGGCTTCAGGGCCTCGGTAGCCACGCTTGATCTGGTAGGCGGCGTACGAGCGGCGATGGGCGTCGTTCCACACCGGACCGACCGGTGTGTTGTAAGAGTCGCAGCCTTCGGCGATCAGCCGCTTCCCCATGGCCTCGATCACCGGCGAGGACCGACCGGCGTGGAAGAACGCCCTGCCGGAAAGGCGGCGTACCGTGGGGTCGGCCTCGGAGTGGGATTGCCCGGAGTCGTACCGTCGCCCTCGATGTGGCGGGCGACACGAGCGTGGAAGTCGTCCTTGTCGATGCCGCCCGGGTCTGGCTTGCCGGGCTGCCACTCCTTGTGGCCGATGACGCTGTGCTCGTTCCAGCCATGTGCGCGGCATACGGCCGCGGCGGCGCGAGCCATCGCGTCCAACTGCGCGGCGGGCCACGTCTGATGGCCGGTGTTGATGCACTCGAAGCCATAGAAAGGCCGGTTGCCATCGGTGTCGGACGCGTTGTCCCGTGACAGGCTCGTCTTCTCCGCGATGGCCGAAAGCCGCATGTCGGTGTCGCCCATGCCGGCGTGGCTGGTGCGGCCCTTAGCCGACCAGGTGGATCGTCCCGGACCCGTCGATCACGCCGTGGCACAGGGGCCGGGAAGGTCGTGGTAGCCGACGCGCCACTGCTCCACCATGTCGGCCTCGGACGAGTACGGGCCGGTGCGGTGGATCATGAGCCCGTTCACCGAGCCCCAGTTGCCGCATCGGTTGCGGTTGCGGTTATGCCACGTGCCGTGCCCGACCACACCGAGGCCCGCGTGCTTCAGCACGGACAGAAACCTGCCCGCGCTCAACGCAGTTGCCACGCCCGCTTCGCCTTCTCCCCTGCGCCGTATGGCAGTCGGCCGGGCTCCCATCAGTACCGGGGCCAGTCCCTCGGGAGTTGGCTACGAAGCATGGGGTGGCGGGTCAGCCAGTCGTCATCGTATCCGGGAGGTCCTCGGCCACAGTGCCATGCCTGTGGACAAGGCCTCCTTGCGATCGACAGACGGGCCGCGGTACTGCAGCGTGCTGGAGTGCAGCGAAGCCAGTGGTGACTCTGGTGGCCGTGCAGTGCGTCGCGAGGGCCACCGTTGTGTCGCTCACCGTGTACGGCATGGTCAGCCGCGCCCGCCGAAGGGGCGGCATCGCTCGCCTGATGCCCAAGTCACCCTGAGAACTCTCAGGTTCCCCTGCACCGGCCTGCGTTCCAGGATGCGGGTGGGCAGACGTGAGAGCTGGGCCTGACCGTGCAGAGGACGGTCAAGCTCCCCCTGCACCAGGCAGAAAAAACGGGAGGAATCATGCAGATGCGTAAGGGCATGGCGGCAGCCGTCCTGGCCACCGCCGCACTGTTCACCACGGGGGCGACGGCGTCCCACGCCTTCGCGGACGACACCCAGTCCGACTTCAACTCGACCGGCGTCCGTATCCACCAGCAGCCCACCCTCGGTTCCGGCGTCAACGGCCTCGGAAACCCTGGTGATGGCCTGACCGTGCACAGCTACACCATTGGCGACTGGGTGCAGGACTGCGGCAACGGCATCGGCCAGACCTATGCCTGGGACTACATCACAGACAACCGCACCGGCGTGAGCGGCTACGTCGTCAGCTGCTACGTCGGCGCGCTGTAGGGGAGCTGAGACATCGTGCGAGAACTACTGACCCGCACGACCGCCGGTGCCGCGCTCGCCGCCGCGCTGATCATGCCTGTCGCGACCACAGCGACGGCCGCGGACAGGCCGACAACGGCGACGCAGCGCCCGTCCGATGTCGCGGACTCGTTCAACGACGACGGGGTACGGATCCACAGCGGGCCCGGCACCGGCTACTCGGTGAACGGGCTCGGATACCGCGGCCATTCGGTCACCAAGCACTGCTTCGTCGGGTACGACGACCAGTGGACGTACATCACCGACAACACGACGGGCGTGAGCGGCTACGTCGCCCCCATCTACCTCGACAACGGTGATCTCGACATCGGCATGTGCTGATGAGCGGGCATGGTGCCCGTCAATAGCAACCCGCACCCACGGGCAGGAAGACACAGGACGGCCTTCCGTCTTCGTGTACAGCTCCTACGTCTCCTCATCCTCGCCGTCGATGCGGCAGGAGACGCTGTCGAGGTGAGCCCGGAGGCTTTGACGCTGCCGCCGTCCTGGACCCGCAGGATGATCTCGCCCTTGGGAGTGATGTCGTGGTGGAGTTCCCGGCGGGCGGCGTCGGAGGCTACGTCGACGGTGCGGGGCTCGGTCCGATCCGGCCGCTGAACTCCAGTGTGTTCCAGGGTTGGCGCGGATCTGCGGCGGCTGCGCGGAGTGGGGCATCGCCGTGTCATCTGTGAGCGGCACGGCAGGTCCCGCCACGGTGGGTACGGCGCGCGCCGGGCCCGCTCCAGGGCGGCCACCCGCCGCTCCAGAGCGGCCAGTCGGCGCGCGAGTTCGGCAATCGTGTCCGGCATCTACGGCGCCCCCGTCTCCTCGCCGCTCTCCTCCGGCTTGAGGGTGCGTTCCAGCTTCAACGTCACGCGCTCGGGGGTCTCGCCCTCGCCAGGGCGTACGGTCCAGCCGGTGATGCGGTTCCACCCGTCGTAGGCGGTATGTGGCTCATGCAGGAGGACACGTACGTCATCGCCGACGCTCAGCGCCTCGATGGGGGCGGCGGGATGGTCGATGATCTCCAGCTCCGTGAGCACGGGCAGGATCTGTCGGGCCAGCCGCTCGCGGCGCGCGCTGCTTGAGCTTCGATTCATCCTTCTCGCTGGTCTCCAGCCTGTGCTCCAGGCGCAGCCGCCCGTGGCGGACGCCGTCGACGACGACCTTGCGCTTGCTGCCTTCGCCTGCGCCCATGCCGATGACCAACTGGGCGTAGGAGTCGGCGTCCTTGATGACGTGGGGCTGGCCGGTCACGTTGGCTCCGGTGGTGAACGTCAGGTCCTCGCGGCGTCGGCCGAGCCGGGGGGGCGCCCAGGATGATGCGCCGCTCGGCGCGGCGCCCGGCCCAGGTGACGGTCTCGGTCCACTCCAGGCCGTCATCGATGTCGGCCATCTCCCCCAGGTTGTGGGGATCCGACTTGGACGTGGCGTATGGATCCTTCGCGGTGCCGGTCGTCGCCGTCGACTTCGTGTCGTCCACCACGACCTGCAGGTCGCCGTCCGGCTGTTCTTGCGCGTACGGCCAGACGTCGCGGATGACCTGGCAGGGGTCGGCTTCGTTGTATGGGCCGCGGCCGTCGAGGTTGCCGTGCAGGTCGAAGCGGCGGTGCAGGTAGCTGGTGAACCCCGAGGCATCGACCGGGAGTCGGGATCCTTCTGGTTCGCCCCGCCACAGCAGCCCTCCCCACATCAGCCGCGCGTTGCGCTCGACGAGGATCACCGTGTCACCGGTGTCGTCGAGGCCGCCAACTCCGGGAACGCCCGGCTCGACGGGCGGTCGGCATCGGCCATCACCGGCTTGTGGTTCAGCCAAGACCAGGCATCAATCACGAACTGGCGCAGGCCCATCGGGAACGGTTCCCTCCCGTCGACGGCCCCGCGCCGGATGATCCGCCTAGCGGCACCCCATTCGCACCAAGGACGTTCCCCTCGGGTGCGGCAGCGCCTTAAGAGCAAGCTCCGTCGGCGAAAGGAGTGTTGTATCGGGCCGAGACCCGGGACCAGTCGTAGTGGCCGCGTATCCATGCCCGCAGGACTCGGCTGTAGTCGGCCAGCCCTGGGAGTCCCGACGTCAGTGCCTTCTTCTCCGTCTCAAGGTAGGCGCGCATGGTGGCATCGTGGATGCGCACCGCTTGGGCCATCGCCCTCGCTTCATCCATGCCGGAGGCGGTCAGGAGACCGGGCAGGTGGGCGATGCCAGGGTTGACCTTCATCTCATTGTCGGCGGAGTGGATGTCGTTGCACCACGCCATCTGGCCGGCGGCCAGGTAGCCCATGCGCACGGCCTCCGGGTGCGCCAGCTCCTGGGCAGTGGCTGAGCAGGCCGCCACGATCTGGGTCACCGTCACATACGGCACAGACGCAATGTTGTAGACCCGGTTCACGCAGTAGGCGGGAATCGCAACCGGGCGTCTGGAAGTCCGGGCCAGTGGCTCGTAGAGATAGCTGTACCACCACAGCAGCATGTGGGTGCGCAGCCTCTCGAACTGCTCAGGCCGGGCGACCGCCGCCGTACGCTCCAACAGGTCACGCACGATCGGAAGACGGTGCTCCCCACCACTGTCCACGTAGACGGGTGTCACGACAGGTACACCCTGTGGTGTGAAGGCGGCGACCATCGCGATGACCGCTTCCGCAACGGCGGCCGCACGGTCCGGCGCAATGGACTCGTCCATGAAGCAGTCGTCGTAGAAGAAGCCGAAGGCCAGCCACTCGGTGTAGAGCTTCATCAGCTCCAGCGGAACCTCAGGATGCGGGCATGTCAGTGCCGCGAAAGTGCCGAAGCGTGATGCTTGGTACCGGGCGAGCTTCGCCTCGCTCGCATACAGACGGTTGTCAGCCATCCATTCGGCAGCATGCGCGTCGAGCGCCTCAGCGTGATCGCCGACAGCAGGAGGGAAAGGGCAGTGCGGGGAAGGAACCGGAGCGGTCACGGGAACCTCGTGTGCTGGAGCCGCAGACACGCCGACTGCTCAGGCTGTGACGGGCGGCGAGGTGAGCCTCCGGTAGCGATCGGGAATGCCGCTCGGCAGGACCGAGCTCAACCCTGGATCCGAAACCGACCGGAAGTTCTGACGATCGTCAGGAATCCAGCATGGATCCGCGCCGAAGACACACTCAAGGGGGCGCATGGCTGACGATGTAGCACTGGGACGCTCCCCCGCGCAGATGGGCGCCGGCCCACAAGGTCCAGGCACAAGCAATACCCCAGAGCACGACTCAAGTACTGCAACGGTGCTTGTGCTGAGTGTTGGACAGTTTCATGGGCTGTGTCCGCGTCGCTTGTAGTGGCTGATGCGGGCTTGGTGCTGGCGTCGGCGCCGCCTGTGCGACCAGTGCAGGATGTGGTCGATGCTCACGGGCCGGCGGTCGGCGAGTCGGGTGATCAGGCGTCTGATCTCGGCGAGGCTGAGCGCGAGCGTTAAAGCGCAAATAGCGGCGGTTTGACCGAAGTTCACGCCTTAACGAGCGCCAAACGCAAATTCCCCGCCATTTTTTCCTGTGATCCCTTTGTGTGACTGTTGTGGGCACGCCAAGATCTTCCCCGCGCCGGGAACACCCCCATACGCCCGTCGCAGGGAGGAGAGGGCATGCTGCCCCCAAGACATCAGCGGCGGTTCATAGCCTTCACCGTCGTGGCCGCGGCGTTCGGGCTGGTCAGCACCCAGTCGTTCGCGGCGTCCAGCGGCACCAGACCCCGGCCCTGGCAGGCGCGCCACCAGGCCGCCATCGGCCGCCAGCACATCAAGGCGGTGCACGCCGGCCACGGCATGTCCGCCTTCGCCGCCTCCGAGGGCGACGACGACGGCGCCGACGAGGCGGAGAACTCCGCCGAGGCCACGGCCCAGTTCACCGAGGCCCGCACCGCCCCCGGCGTGGTCGCTCCCGGCGCCTACGGCGCGGCCTGGCAGCAGCTCCAGTCGATGAAGCACACGACCGGCAGCTGGGGCCACGTCACCAAGAAGGCGTACGACTCGGACGACTCCCGCTACCGGGATGTGAACTCCAACTCCAGTGGCGGCTCGGGCAAGGTGACCGGCCGGATCACCGGAATCGCAGCCGACGACCAGGGCTATGTGTACGCGGGCGGCGCCAACGGCGGCGTCTTCCGCTCCACCACCGGCGGCGGGCACTGGAAGCCGATCGCCGACAAACTGCCCTCCCTCTCGACGGGCACCCTCGCCCTGGATGGCCAGAAGCGGCTCTGGTACGCCACCGGCGAGTCCAACACGGGGGCGACGTCCTTCGTGGGCACGGGCGTGTACGTCCTCACGGACCCGCACCACGGCAAGTTCCAGCCCGGCGACCGCGTGGGCGGCGCCGAACTGGAGTCCACCGTCATCCACGCGCTGCGCTTCGCCGGCACCAAGGTGTGGGCGGCAACCAGCACCGGCGTGTGGTCGCACTCCACGACCACCCTCTCCGGCCCGTGGAAGCACGAGTTCGCCCCCAACCCGGACTATCTGCCGGGTGGTTCGAAGGCGTCCGACCCGAGCGCGCCGTACAAGAACATCGCCAACGACATTGCCGTCGACCCCAAGGACCCGAACAAGGTCCTGCTCGCGGTCGGCTGGCGCGGCGGCGACACCTACAACGGCCTGTACGCCCAGCAGGACGACGGCAGCTGGAAGCCGGCCACCGGTCTCGGCGACCTGCCGACCAGCAGTGACGACGTCGGCAACGTGACGTTCGCAGCGGCGGCCGACGGCTCGCGCCTGTACGCCATCGACCAGTCCCCGGCGCAGATGGCCGCCAACCCGGACAGCGGGCTGAAGGGCGTGTACGTGTCGAAGAACGGCTCGCCGTTCGGGCCGTGGACGCTGATCGCGGACTACACCAAGCTGAAGGCGTCCGGATCCGCCCTCCAGGGCGACGGCTACCAGCCCGGCATCCAGTCCTGGTACAACCAGTTCCTCCAGGTCGACCCGGCCAACGCCGACCACGTCTACCTCGGCCTGGAAGAGGTCTTCGAGACCAAGAACGGCGGCGACAGCTGGATCACCCCGGGCCCGTACTGGAACTTCCCCTTCCCCTGCTGGAGCATCGACCCGGCCAAGCAGACCGGCGACTGCTCACCCACCACCCACTCCGACCAGCACGCGGTCGCGATCGGCAGCTACAAGGGCAAGAGCTGGGCGTACGTCGGCAACGACGGCGGCATCTATCGCCGCCCGCTCAGCGGCGCCGTCGACTCCGGCGGCCACGCCAAGGACTGGCAGTCCCTCAACGACGGCACCCTCGACACCTTGCAGTACTACTCGGTGGGCGTCGGCAAGGACCTCGACCACGGCGGCGTCTCGGTGACCGGCGGCCTGCAGGACAACGGCCAGTCGATCCTGCGCGGCCACGACAAGGTCATGGGCTCCAACTTCGGCGGCGACGGCGGCGACACCATCACCGACCCCGCCAACGGCTGCAACATCGCCGCCGAGTACGTCTACCTCGACATGTGGGTCACCCAGAACTGCGGAGTCAACGACGGTTCGTGGAGCACCGACCCGTCCAAGGCCACCGAGTACGAGGTCGCTCCGCCGGACAAGGACCTGGCCGGTGCGGGCGCCCGCTTCATCGCCCCGATCACCGCCGACGCCAAGAACACCAACACCTGGGTCGCGGGCGGCCGCCACGTGTGGGTGAACACCAAGGGCTTCGCGATCCGCTCCGGCAAGGAATGGACCAACGCCTACGACCTCGGCGAGGGACACGTGGCCACCGCCGTGGCCTCCTCCGGCGGCACGGTCTACGTCGGCTGGTGCGGCCCCTGCAACAACCAGGGCTTCACCCGCGGCATCGCGGTCGGCAACGCCGACGGCACCGGCTGGCACCAGCTCAACCTGCCCGTCGACGGCACCATCCCCAACCGCTACATCTCCGGCTTCGAAATCGACCCGGCCAACGCCCAGCACGTGTACGTGGCCGTCAACGGCTTCTCCCGCAAGTGGACCGAAGGCCCGGGTGCCGGGGTGGGCCATGTCTTCGAGTCGACGAACGGCGGCACCGACTGGACGGACATCTCGGCCAACCTGCCCGACGTCCCCGCCAACACGGTGAAACTCCTGTCGAACGGCGGCCTCGCCCTCGGCACCGACCTGGCCACCTTCTACCGGCCCGCCGGCGCCACCAAGTGGCAGGTCCTGGGCCACAACCTGCCCACCACGGCCGTGATGCAGCTGCGCCTCGGCCCCGACGGCAAGCTGTACGCCGCCACCCACGGGCGCGGCATCTGGTCCTTCGACGTACGGCGCCTCAAGGGCCGTAAGGACTGATCCGACGGACTCCGGCATACGGCGGCCGGTGCGCACCCCAGTCCGGGGGCGCACCGGCCGCCGCGCGTCCGGCTCACTGCACCCGATACGCCGCCACACTCAGCCGGAGCACAAAGAGGGGCGCGCTCTGCGGTCCCCAGGTGACGGTCACCGAGCCGGTGCGCGCGGCCCGAACCGTGACCCGGGTGCCGCCCTTGCCGTCCGTGGCGGTCGAGGTCACCAGCGCCAACATGGGGTTGCTGGTGCGCGGCTGCGGCCAGGCACCCTGTGCCCGGGGCTTGAGGAGCACGGTCACTGCCGTACCGGACCGCACGCACGGGGTGTGGACGGAGGGGTCTTCTGGGCCGTGGGTGATGGTGGCGGAGCCCGCAGCACACCCGGGGACGCGGGGCTGTCCTGTGGGGGCTCGGGGC
Source organism: Streptomyces sp. NPDC001157 (assembly GCF_053598255.1). Taxonomy (NCBI): domain Bacteria; kingdom Bacillati; phylum Actinomycetota; class Actinomycetes; order Kitasatosporales; family Streptomycetaceae; genus Streptomyces; species Streptomyces sp. NPDC001157. The sequence continues at coordinate 63,180 of NZ_JBSFJW010000030.1, read as the reverse complement.
TGGTGTCGTCGGCGATGAGGGTGGCGTTGCCGACCGTGCCGGGGAGGGCGAGCCGGGGGTGCCCGGCATGCTGGAGCTGCTCTCCGAGGGCTCGGTCGTGGGTGGAGTGGCGGAAGGGCGAGGCGGTGCCGAGTCCGCCTCCGAGCCGCCGCCGCTGCCTCCGCAGGCGGTCAGGAGACAGGAAAGTGCGACCAGGACGGCCGCGAACGAGGGCCAGGACGCTCCCTTCGGTCATGCGCCGCCCCGCACGAAGCCGTGGCTGTGCTCGACCTTGGCGATGTGCAGGGAATACCGCTCGTACCAGTGCTCCCGCCCGTACGCCTTGGCGGCCCGGTGCTCGGTGTGGTTGCGCCATTCCTCGATCCCGGCCAGATCCCGGAAGTAGGCGACGGTGACGGAGAGCCCGCCGGGCGTGCGGGCGGAGTCCTCGCCGAGGAAGCCGGGAACCTCCTTCACCAGCTCGCCCATGCGCTGGGCGGTCTCGCCGTATCCGCCGTCCGCCACGGTGCGCAGGGAGGTGAAGACGACGGCGTAGTAGGGCGGCTCATGGGCCGCGACAGGTGCAACGCGTTGATCGCTCATGTCGTTCACGATCGTCCCGGGCCCGACCCCTCGTCCACCCTCCTTGCCGAAAGGGATCCACAAGGGATCCAACTCTTGACCCTTCAGTACCGCTCCGCGCCGCGGCCTGCTCCCGAAGCGGTCAGAACAGCCGGCCCTGTACTCCCGCAGCCTCCTTGGCAGCCAGCCATGACCATCTCGGCTACCGGTTCCTGCCCCGGGCGTGGGGATTCGGATACGCCGGCGAGGCGTGCGCGGCGGCACTCGACTGGTTCGACAGCGTCCTTCCCGGCGAGCCGTTGGTGCTCACCACCCAGACCGCCAACGTCGGCTCGATGCGCATCGCGGCAAAGCTGGGGTTCAGCGAGGGAGAGCGGTTCCAGGCCTGGGACGCCGAGCAGTGGCTCGGCATGTGGTCCCCGGTCACGCCCTCTGATTGAGCTCCTGCTCGCCAACACGGATCCGCAACTCGACAGCAGCCAGGCGGAGACGACCGAACGCCTCCCGCAGCACTGTCGAAGCGCTGTCCGTTCTCGTGGACGAAGCCAGGCAGCCTTCCGAGATCAACGCAAGGCGGTGGGGGCCAGGCGGATCGTCTGTGGCTGCTGCATCCGGATGCGTATCGGCGTGGGCTTGCCGACCGCTTCCACTGGCTTGACGCGGTGCGGCGACGAGCGGGGCGGGCGGGGAGGCAGGGTAAGGCGGCGGATCATGACACACTGGTGGGCTCGATCGGCCTGGTGGCCTCCGTGCCGGTCACGACCCTGCTCGCCGCTCTGGTGGTCTCGGCGGACCGGCCCGGTCCGCGGGCGGAGACGGCGGCGGTGGGCGCGTCGGCGACTGCCGGAGCGGCCTGCGGGTCGTGGCGGACGTCGGCGGAAGTCCTCCGGGCGGACTTATGCCTCTTCCGCGGGAATGGCCGGCCGTGCCGCGTAGCGCGTGCGCATCGCGTCGCTGGCTGCGGGGCCTGCGGTGAAGACGTAGGCGGCGCTGTCGTCGAGTCGGCGGCCGGTTTTGGCGTCGACGACGACGGGCTCGACTTCCTCGCCGGTGTGAGCGTCGACGAGGATCATGCTGCGCTCCGTCGGCGTGAGACGGGAGTTGCCCCACGCGGCGAGGGCGATGATCACCGGGCGCAGGGAGCGGCCGAGTTCGGTCAGGACGTACTCATGCCGGAGGGGGCTGGTCTGGTAGGGCCGGCGCTCCAGCAGACCGTCGGCGACCAGGGTCTTCAGCCGGGTGGTGAGCATGCTGGAGGAGATGCCCAGGCTCTCCTGGAACTGGTCGAAGCGGGTGTAGCCGTCGAAGGCGTCGTGGAGGATCAGTAGTGTCCACCATTCGCCGACGTGTTCCACCGTCGTGGACAGCGGGCACTCCCGGTCCTCCAGCCTGATGCGGCTCGCCACGGCGACCATCCTCTCAGTTACTGCTAATATCGAAGTTAGTAGCTTCTATTTTAGCAGTCGAGACGGGAGCGGCCTCGCATACACGTGCCAGGGAACGGAGCACGACGTGACCACATCCATCAGCGAATCCCTCGAAGGCCGCCGTGCTCTGGTCACCGGCGGCACCAAGGGCACCGGAGCCGCGATCGCCCGACGGCTAGCCGAGGCCGGCGCGGCCGTGTTGATCACCGCCCGCAGCCGCCCCGACGACGTCGAGGAGAAGACGTTCATCGCCGCCGACCTGTCCACCGCCCAGGGCGCCGCCCACGTCGCCTCCGAGGTGGACGCCCGTATGGGAGGCGTCGACATCCTGGTCAACACCCTCGGCGGCTCCGAGGCACCAGCAGGAGGATTCGCCGCGCTCGGAGAGGACGACTGGGCAAGGGAGCTGAACACGAACCTGCTGGCCGCCGTCCGCCTGGACCGCGCACTCCTCCCGCACATGATCGCCACGGGCAAGGGCGCGGTCGTGCACGTCACCTCGATCCAGCGCCGCATGCCGCTGTGGAACGGCACCCTGGCCTACGCCTCCGCCAAGGCCGCCCTGACCGCCTACAGCAAGGGCCTGGCCAACCAGGTCGCCCCGCTCGGCGTTCGCGTCAACACCGTCGCGCCCGGCTTCGTCCAGACCTCGGCCGCCGACAAGCTCGTCACCCGGATCGCCCACGACGCCGGCATCAGCCAGGAGGCGGCGCTGGACCGGCTGATGGACTCCCTGGGAGGCATCCCGCTCGGCCGTCCCAACCGGCCCGAGGAGGTCGCCGAGCTCGTCGCCTTCCTCGTCTCCGAGCGCGCCTCGGCCATCGTCGGCGCCGAATACGTCATCGACGGCGGCACCACCCCCACCGTCTGAACCCGCCACCACCGTCAGGAGCGTCATGCACGACAACCAGCCCCGGACCATCACCCCGGACGACCTGCCCGAGGTGATCACCCGCTACCTCACGGCGCACCGCGTCCACGACACCGCCACCGCGGTCACGACGTTCACCGACGACGCCACAGTGATCGACGACGGCAACACCTACCAGGGAACCGCCGCGATCGAGCGGTGGCTGGACCGATCCGCCACCGAATTCACCTACACCATCCACCTCACGAATGCCCAGCAGGCAGACACGGCTCACTACATCGCCACACACCACCTCGAAGGCAACTTCCCCGGCGGCACCATCGATCTCCGCTATCGATTCACGCTGCGCGACGACCTCATCGAACACCTCGCCATCGAACCCTGAACCCGCTCCCACACCACCTGTTCCCGCCCACGGGAGAGACCCACCCACCCCCGGCCCGCCCCCGTCCCAGCCCTCGTGCCCACCCAGCCACCCGACCAACAGCCAGGCCTCAAGTTCGGCAACCCGCAGATCAGCACTTGCATGCCCAAGGAATCAAGGCGAGCAACTCCGGGGCCATCTTCAGCACAGGGTGAGCAGATCCCCATCAGGCTCAGCCGTATCTGCAGCCGTACCTCCCGGGCGCCGGCCCACAAACTCACCAGGACCACCAATACCGCCAGCGCGACACCGATCGTTTCAGCCGTCATCCGTCCTCTGCTCTCCCTCGCGCAGCCCCCGCCCGGCACAGGCCGCGCATCAGGAGGACGTGGCATGCGGCCCGATGGTCCACGAAGGGGCGCGGCGCCGAGGCCCTCTGAGCATCACAGTCGGCCACCAGGCGGCGGCCCGCGGTCGGCGTTGCAGGCTCCCACCGAGTTGCGTGGCAGGCCCCCTGCCCATGGAATTGAGCCCGGCTCGTCGACCGCTTCGGCGCGCACGATGACCGTCCAGCCGTGAACCTCCCAGGCCATGTCAGGTCCGTCGAGGTGGTGGAGGACCCAGCCGAGGAAGGCCCGGGTATCGGGAGCGAGCAGCAGCGTGTTGCTGCCGCCCAGGCGGTCGGCCCGCCGACCGCGACGGCGGGCCGACCGTAAGGGTCGGTGAGGTCGCGGCTCGCTTCCGTGCCCGGGATACCGGACGCCGCATGGAACACCGCCCCGACCAGGTCAGGAGAGCTACAGGGATTCATGGCCACCGCGTGGAGTAACCCGCCCGCCTGGGCATCGCGCGGCTCGGCATTGGTCAGACCGGCGCCGATCGCCTCGTCCGCCCGCCGATACGGCTCGGTGAGCAACTGCTCGGGGCCGGTCGGTCAGGAGGCCGGGTCACGACGTGCCCCCGTGCCTGCTGGCTGGCGGATCGGCGGGCCATGACGATTCTGCCTCCCTCGTCACGCCCGAAGAACGTTGGTCCGGCGGGACCGACGGACTCCCACCGGTGCACCGTCCCGCGCTCGGAGACACCGTTCTTGTCGCGGAACTCGGCGCGCTGAACGTAGAAGTAACCCGGCCTCGCTGCCTCTGCCACGGCGTGCCTCCCGCGGTGCCGCAGGTGCAGCACCGTCGATGCCCGGTATGCACAAGAATGTTGTTTCTCTGGGCTGTTGGGCAAGCCCGTGCTGCCGAGCACGGTCTGGAGCTCGTTGCCGTGGGGCGGTTGTCGTGCCAGTGCGGGAGCGGGGAAGCCGTTCCTGCCAGGGGTCTGGTTGCCCCAGGAGTTCGGCGTCGGTGAATCGCCAACCCGTTGATGCGGTCATCTCAGCGGGAAGGACTCCCAAGACAGCTCTGGCGTCGTTTCTGGTGAGGCCGGGTCCACCCGCTTCGACAGATCACGGCGCGCGTGCTCCACGACTCATCAGAGGTGGCTACATGCTGAAGGCATCGCTGCGGCTGCCCGACTCGTCGGGTGCCCCGCTCTCCTTACGCGCGTCATGCGAGCCCGGACTGATTCATCTCGGCGGTGAATGTCTCGTGCGGCTCCGGGAGCATGTGATCGGCGGGGTGGACAGTGACGGGGCGGTGCGCGACCGCTGCGGCAGCCGGGTTCTCGAGTCGGCGCTGATGCTGCATCTGCTGCGGGCCGAGGGGCTCTTCGCCGGGACGCAGCGCGGCATCGTGACGTATCTCGAGTCTCGTCGCGCCGAGCTGGGCGCGCAGGATGGGCGTGCCGATGCCGTCCAGATCCTGGAGGCGGCGCTCATCGACACGCTCCTGGGCGGCGGGCGGGGCGACGGCTCCGACGTGCTGGGTGTCTTCGAGTCGTTCGACCACTTCACATCGGCGCGCAAGCGGTTCATGTTCCACACGCTCCTGACCGAGCTGGGGACGGTCGACAGTGCCGTGCGGTTCGATCTCGCCGGCGTCCGCTACGACGTATACGCGACGTGGGTGAACCTGGAGATGTGCGCGCTGAGGATCCTGCGGGCGCGGCAGCAGGGACAGCCGGAGGCGGTCACCGAGGCCGACCGTGCCTACCTGATGGACCAGCTTGCCCATGGGAGCGACCGGAGTGTGTTCGAGGCGGATGTCTTCGCGCATCTGGTGGCCCTGCTCGCCGCACGCCGCGTACAGCCCGATGCTCCGCTCATTCACCGCGGTATAGAGACTTTGCTGCGCTGTCAGAACCCGGACGGCGGTTTTCCCTTCATCGCCGGCTGGGAGCCGTTCGGCACGGCCGTGAGCGGGCTCGCGCTGGCCGGAGCGGGAGCCGAGCGTGAAGTGCTGGTGTGCATGGGGCAGTTCCTGGCCCTGCACCAGGGCGATGACGGCGGTTGGCCGTACGCGCCACGGGTACGGCAGAGCGACGCCGACTGCAGCCCGTACTGCCTGGAGTTCCTGCGCGCGGCGCACCCGGTGCGCTTCGCGCCGCACATCGCTCGGGCCGAGCGGTACCTGCTGGGACTGGCCAACCCGGACGGTGGGTTCGGCACGTACCGGCGAGGCGACGACTCCGAGGTCGGGGTCACCGGCAGTGCCATCAGCGCCCTGACTCCCGCGCGGGATGCATGCGCACAGGTTCTGGACGCCGCCGTGAGGTTTCTGCTTGCCAAGCAACGACCGGACGGGACGTTCGAACGGGGCTGGAGCCTCGCCGAGGCCAATGCCATTTTCCGCGCACTCTTCGCGCTGCACCACTACCCGTCCGAACCACCGGCAGGGCTGCGGGCAGGAATCGACCGCGCGGCCGCACTCGCCCGGGACTACCTCGTGGGTGCGCAGAACGCGGACGGAGGCTGGGGGCAGCGCAGGGGCGAGCCCAGCGACGTACTGAGCACCTCCTACTCCCTGCTCGCGCTCACCTGCTGCGGTCCCGTGCCACCGTCCGTACCCCGTGACGGCCTGACGTGGCTGATCTCCCAGCAGCAGTGCGACGGTGGATTCACCTCCATCCCCGACTCGGCAGGCCCGCGTCCGCTCCCGCATGACCTTCCGGTGCTGGCCGACGCGTACGCCCTCCTCGCGCTGGGCCATGTACTGAGTGAGCCGTGATGTCATCGAGGTGGCGCTCAGCGGCGGTTACGGTCATGGTCGATCTCCCGGACGGTCCAACGGGCCGGCTGAAGCCGGATCATGGCGAACCGGTCATCGTGGGGGGCATCACGCAGATAGCGCCGTACCACGTTCCCGTCCCAGCGGGACTCGTCGGGGCCGAAATAGCGGCAGAGCAGTCGGCGAACCCTGTCGACGTCGTACGGCAGGACGTCGGCGCGTCCCCGCACGTACACGTACCTGATCTCCTCGGTGTCGAGGTCGCACACGTCCACCACGACCGCGATGGCAGGTTCGGCGCGCACCCGGTCCCTGAGCGATGTCGAGGGACCGGTAAGAAACCAGAACACCCGGTCCTCGAAGAGGTACCACATCGGCCGCACGGTCGGACCGTGCGTCGCGACCCGCGCGGTGAGCGGCCGGTCGAGGAACACGGCCACATCGAACGGATTCCCATCCACCGTCGTCTGCCCGGCCTTCAGCGGCACCGACGCCCGCTCTTGCCAGCGGATCTCGTCGCGCCGTGGATCCTGGACGGCCTCGACGATCCGTACCTCGTCCACGGTGAGCCGTACCCGCAGGTCGGTGGCGTTGCGCAGCCGGCCCTGCAGCAGCCCCGAGTCGCCGGGCCCGCTGCCGTAGGCGAAGGCGATGTGCGGACGGCCGCCGTCGTAGCGGGCCGCTTCGTCGCCGAACACCTCCGCGACGGCCGACCGGGCGCGCCGCTGAAGTTCGACGAACTCGGCGTCCGGAGTGAGGTCGAGCATGGCCCCGTGGCGGCTGGCGAGCGCGCCCCCGGCGGTCACCGTGAAGGCGGGAAGTCCGCCGAGCCGCTGCCGCAAAACGGACTCGAACCGCGCGAACTCCTCGGCCGTCACCGAGGAAGCGGGCCGGTCCTGGACCACCGCCACGGTCTCGTGCAGCCACTCGTCGCGAATCGGCGCGACGAAGTCACACCCCTCCAGCACCGGGCGACAGGCATCGACCAGCGGCTTGATCTCGGCCAGCCGGGGAGTGAAGTACACCCGCAGCTTGGACCAGCCCTGAGGCCAGAGCGTGCCGCCCGCGAGATACCGCTCCATACCCGCCCCTCAGCCACTCACGCACCGAATGGATTCCCGCCATGGCCGATCACACCGCGACCGGCGCCGCACCCGTGCCGCTTGCCTACCGGCGCGAGCACCCCAGGCCCTTCGACCCCGTTCAAGAATTGCTCCGCCTGCGCGAGGAGGAAAGCCTCACACGACAACTCGCCCCCAACGGTGAACCCGTGTGGCTGGTCACCCGGCACGCCGACGCCCGCCAAGTGCTCAGCGACAGGCGGTTCAGCACCGCCCTCACCCCTCGCACCCTCATCAGGCCCAAAGCCACCGGCCCCGCGGCCATCGCAAGCCCGGCACGCCAGCCAGGCAGCTTCCTCGGCTACGACCCCCCGGAACACACCCGGCTGCGCCGCATGGTCACCTCCGCGTTCTCGGCCCGCCGGATGAACCTGCTGGGCGAGCGTGTCGCCGAGATAGTCCGCCAACGGGTCGACGCCATCGAAGCAGCCGGTCCCCCGACCGACCTCGTCACCTCCTTCGCACTGCCCATCCCGTCCCTGGTGATCTGCGAGATGATCGGAGTGCCGCAGGACGAGCGCGCCGACTTCCAGCGCCGCGCCCACCACGCCTTCGACCAGACACTGGACCAGGACGAGCTCGTCAACACCTTCGCGCCGATGTGGGAGTACATCGCGTCACTGGTGGCACGTCAGCGTGAGAACCCCGACGACACCATCCTCGGCGGGCTGATCCGGGAGCACGGCGCAGAGCTCACCGACACGGAACTCACCGGAATCACCAACCTCCTGCTGCTGGCCGGGCACGACACCACCGCCAACATGCTCAGCCTCGGCACACTCCTGCTGCTGACGAACCCGGACACCCTGCACGCCGTACGCGACGAGCCGGACGCGGTGAACCCCGCCGTGGAGGAAATGCTCCGCTACCTCTCCGTGGCCCAGACCGGACTGGTCCGCACCGCCACCCAGGACATCGAACTCGGCGGACAACTGATCAAAGCCGGTGACCACGTGATGCTCTCGCTGTCCACCGCCAACCGCGACCCGGGCCTGTACGCCGACCCCGACCGGTTCGACATCACTCGCGACGCCGACCACCACCTGGCGTTCGGCCACGGCATCCACTTCTGCCTCGGCGCGCCCCTGGCCCGCACAGAAATGCGCCGCGCCTTCCCCGCGCTGCTCCGCCGCCTGCCCGGACTACGGCTCGCCGTCCCCTTCGAGGAGATCCCGTTCCGAAGGTTCGCCACCGTGTACGGCCTGGTGTCACTCCCCGTCGAATGGTGACCGCGGCCAAGCACCGAACTCGGGCATGATCGTGGGACCGTCCTCGCGGGCGCGGGGACGGTGCCCGTCCGCACCGACAAAGGCGAGGAGGAGACCTTCTACTCCCCGACAGCCGCGTCGTCTTCAGCCCCTGGGGGCTTCGCCGTTTCAATCCTCCAGTGGCAGGCCCGGTAGGGCGTCGTGAGCCCATGGGGCGAGATTGGTCGGCAGCCTGGCGATGAGGGAGGTGAGCCGTTCGATCGCGCGGACGGCATCGAGGTCGTAGTCGGCCGGCTGATCCCCGGTTGAGCCGTCCTGTGTGTCGGCCGGGTGGTCCCTGAGCACGGTGAGGACGTCCCGTCCCTGGATGGACCACTCCATCGTCTCCGCGGCCAGCATCGCCTCCATGGTCTCCTCGGTGACCAGTGCCTCGGCGAAGTCGGGCCGCAGGGTTTCAACTTCGAGGGGGTATCGGGTGCGTCGGCCGGGCCTGCCGCGCAGTGCGACCCGAAGGGACCGGAAGGCGGTGTCCAAGTGCACGGCGCAGACGGTCACATGGTGCTGCTGCCAGGCCCGGAAGGGCGCGAAGGGTTCGGGCTCGAAGGCGTCCGCGATCGTGAATCTCACGCCTCCATGGATGCCGGACATCACGGCGAAAGGGTCGCGGAGTCCGGCCTGGGACGGGCTGTTCAACACCTCGGCCGGTGTGATGTACAGGCGTTGCACGGGGGCGGGCTTCCAGCGCCCGGCGAGAGCCGGCAGGCGATCTCGGAAGGCCCAGCGTCGAGCACCCGCGAACCTGCCGCGCTCGGCGATGGTGATGGCCTCGGCGCGGTGTCGCCCCAGTGCACCCACTGGATCGTCCAGCCGACGCAGAAGAGACCGGCCGCCGCCAAGAAGTACGGCGAGAAGCACTGCAGAGGCGTTCCGCCTGCCCGATGCCGGGAGGTCCATACCGTTTCATCGCCTTCCGGCAACCGGCCCGGGTCCGGTGCGCGGTTGAGAGACTCGGCCGCCACCAGGTCGACCAGACCGAGCACAAGGGCGAACGGAACGGCGACGAGGCAGGCGGTCGCCCAGTCGCCACCTCGCGCGTCGATGATGCGGAACCAGATGACCGACAAGGCACCCAGCAGCGCGATGGGCAGACACCCCAGCCCCGAGAACGCAAGCATCTTCTTCCCCCGTCAGGACGGATGTGCGGCGCACCGATGTCGTGATCGATCCAGAATCCCCCGCTCGGTTCTCCGCTGTGTTGCTCGCTTGTGTTGCTCGCTACGGCCGCTGCTTGCGCCGTGCCGACATCAGACCGATAAGTCCGATGATCGCGACTGGGGCTGCGACGAGGGTGATGACCGGTGCACCGCCGATGAGGCCGACGGCGTTGCCGAGGACCCCGATGAGGACCAGTGCCCTCCAACCGCCGAGGTTGCTGCCCGTCTGTTCCTGCGCCATGTCGCTGCCTCCGTCGTGTCGGATCCGATGGAGCGGCACCGTAATCGGCCACCGACCCGGCCCTCTGCGCGCAATCTCCCCCGGGCGGCATCGGGGCAGGTCGGAGCGGGCGGGGGAACGGTACGGAAAGTCCCCGGACCGGGCCGGACCGGGAGGAGGGAACCGGTCCCTTGATCCCGGCGTTCCGCCTAGAGTTGCTGAGATGGAAGAGCCGGAGCCCCCGGAGTCGGAGCAGCCGCCGAGAGCGGCGTTCGCTGCTGCGCTGACGCGACTTCGGCGCCACGTGCCGGATCTGTCGGACGAGGTGCTGGCCCGGCGAGCGAGCCGCACGGCGCTGCCGTCCGGGCGTCGCGTCAGCGTCAACGCCCGCCGCCTCGGTGAGTGGCTGAGCGGGCGGTCGGTGCCTCGTGACTTCCATGCCGTGGTCGCCCTCGTGCGCGCCGTCGAGTCGCTGGCGGGCACCGCTGGTCCGCCGTCCTCGATCGCTGGTTGGGAGCGGCTGTGGCGCGCGGCGTACGAGGCCCGCTCCCCTGCGGTGCCCGCACCGCGTATCGCCGCCGACCGGGCCGGAGACACCGCGGACGAGGTGGTCATCGGGCGGCCGCCGAGCGACGCGGCCTCGTTGCGGGAGCGGGCGGCTCTGTCGAGTGCGATCGACGTCGCGCTGCGGGACGACGCAGTCCGGGAGATCGTCCTCACGGGGGCGGGCGGAGTGGGAAAGTCGCAACTCGCCGCGGCCGCCTTCCACCGGTTCCGGCAGCCCCGCGGGGTACGGGTGTGGGTACCCGCCTCGTCCCGCCAGTCCGTGTTCACGGCGTACGCGCGCGCGTGGCGGGTGGTCACCGGCGGGGAAGGTGGAAGCGGTTGGGACGACGAGACCCAGGCCGACCTCTTTTTGGCCTGGCTGCGTTCGACGACGCGGCCCTGGCTGGTCGTCCTGGACGACGTCGACGAACCGGCGGACCTGCGAGGCATCCGGCCGACCGGGGACCACGGCAAGAGCATGGTCACGACCCGTCGGCGAGACGCGGCGCTGATCCGTTCGTCCTCCCGGATCGTGCAGGTCGGAACCTTCGCGCCCAAGGAGGCCGCCGACTACCTCCGCTCACGGCTCACGGCCGACGAAGTCGGGGACGACGAAGGGGAACTGCGTGCGTTGGCGGACGCGCTCGGCCATTTCCCGCTCGCGCTGTCCCAGGCGGCGGCGTTCCTCATCGACACCGAGTTGCCCCTGACCACGTACCGTCAACTCGTGGAGGACCAACGGCAGACGCTCTCCGATCTGTTGCCGGCGACCTCCCCGGCCGACGAACACGACGAAACCGTGGCCACCGTCTGGCAGCTCGCCCTGGACCGGGCGGAGACTCTCGCGCCCGCCGGAAGCGCCAGGGCCACCCTGGAACTCCTGTCGATGCTCGCACCGGACGGCATCACGGAAGCGGTGTTGCACACGACGGCGGCCCGCCGGTGGATCGTGCAAGGAGCGGACGACCACGGCGACACAGGCCGCAGCCCGGCGCAGCCCGGCGAACGGGCCGTGCTCCTCTCACTGCGCGCTCTGCACCGGCTCAGCCTGGTGACCCACGACCCGTCCCGCACACCTGCCTCGGTCGACGTACACGCCCTCGTGCAGCGCGCGGCGCGCGAGAGCGTGCCGGAGCAGGTCCGAGCGCGCCTGGCGGTGGCAGCCGCCGACGCGGTCGAAGAGCTCTGGTCGTCCACGGCGGAGTGCGCAAACGAGCCTGAGACGGAGGCCGCCCTGTACCGCAGCGTCGAATTTCTGCGCCGTACGACGGGCGGTGACCTGCTGTGGGACGGGCGCATGCACCCTGTCCTGCGCCGAATCGGCCCCTATCTGGCCGGACTCGGCCGTGACGCGGCGGCGCGGGACGTCTGCCAGGAGCTGCTGAAGCCGGCGCGGACCCGCCTCGGGGACGAGCACCCCGATGTCCTGTACCTGCGGTGCCGGGTCGCCCTGGCCGTCGGCGAGCTGGGGGACGCGGTGTCGGCACGCACATCGCTGGAGCGCATCCGGCGTGAAGCCGAGCGGATCCTGGGCCCGAAGGACCCGGACACCCTGACGGTACGGCTGTATGAGGCCCGCTTCCGGATGGAAGAGGGTGCTGTGGCCGCCGCCCTGAACGACTTCACCGAACTCGCCGGCCAGGCAGCCGCCGTACTCGGCACGGCCCATGCCCTGGTGATCGACGCGCGGAGCCACGCTGCTCTCTGCCGTGGCCTGGCCGGCGATGTCATCGGCGCGCGGGACGCCTGCGCCTCCCTCGTCGAGGTGCTGGAACAGCGGCACGGCCCTGGACATCTGCTCACCCTGAGCGCCCTCGCCGACCTGGGCAGGTGGACCGGCGAGGCGGGCGACGCTCATGCAGCGGTCGACATCTACCTGCGGGCGGTGGCACGACTGGAGTCCGCCGTGGGCCGCCTCCATCGGGACACCCTCATCGCCCGGCACAACCTCGCGTACTGGCGGGGCCTGGCAGGCGAACGCACGCTCGCTGTCGAGGAGTTCACCGCCGCGGCCGAGGACGCCGAGCGCGCGCTCGGCGCCGACCATCCGACCACTCTCACCTACCGCGTGAACCTGAGCTACTGGCGCGGCCTCGCCGGCGCGACGGCCACGGCGCTCGCAGAGTTGGCCGACCTCCAGCCCAGGGTCGACAGCGTGCTCGGCCCCGACCACCCACGTGCGCTGCGGACCCGCCAGCAACGCGCCGAACTCCTGGAAGTCTCGGGCGACAGTGGCGGGGCAGCCACGCTTCTCACCTCGCTGCTGGCCGACTTGATCCGTGTCCAGGGCAGCGACCACCCGCGTACACGCGAGGTCGCCGAGGCGCTGGCCCGCTGCGGCATTCGCGAGGCCCGGTGAGGTTCGTCAGTCTCCGTCAAGCCCTCGCATCCGCCCCGCAGAGGCAGTCGCAGGGCCGCACACGAAGCCTGTGACCGGCGAGCTCTGCCCGGTGCCCTCCCCCGCCGGTCTCCGAAACCAGATCGAGGGACCACTTCGCACCCCACCTGACCGCTCGGAGACGGTTCAGTCAACGGCGTCGCGCAGCAGACCCTGCCGTTCCAGTGCCGCCGGCAGCGCGGCAGCAGGCAGCGCCACATGGACGCGCAGGGCCGGGTCGGTGAGGCGGCACAGGACGAGTTCGTCGGGACCGCCCGTGCGGCCGGCGAGGGAACCAGTGCCACTCCCAACCCGGCGGCCGCGTAGCCGAACTTCGCCGTCCACTCCGCGATCCGGATGATCTTCCTGGGCGTGAAGGCCGCCCGCGCGCAGGCGTCGGCGAGCATCGTGGGACGATCGCCGTACGCGCTGTGGAGCCAAGCCTCGTCGTGCAGTTCACACAGATCGACCGCCTCGGCTCCGGCCAGGCGGTGTTCGCGTGGGAGAGCCACGAACAGCTCGTCCTCGCACAGCACGGTCGTCGTGACACCGTCGGCCGACGGCAGACCGGACGGGTAGTCGCTGACGACGGCCAGGTCCAGCGCCCCGCCCCTGAAGTCGTCGGACTGGCTTCCCGCAAGAACTTCGGCCGACTCGAACACACCTTCTTGCCGAGGAAGGCGGCCGACGTACAGGAGAAGCACAACGGACTGCGTGTCGCCACTTACCTGGGCGCCATCGCCTGCCTGGCGACCGGGGCATCCTGTTGTTGGTCTTCGTGGACCGGATGTTGCAGCGGCTGACATGCACGCTGCCGACGGGCCGTGTGCGTGTGCGTGGACCGGTGAAGCGGGCGTTCCGCTGTCCGAGTTCGGAGGGGCAGCCCGTGTGGAACGCGCCGACACCCCGCCCTGCCCGAACTGCCGCCACCGCACCTCCTACCGCGCCGAAGCAACCGCAAGTTCGGCGGGGTCGAACTCTGCGACGACTGCCGAAGGCCCGGCACACCTACCGCCCGGGTCCTCGCCCTCACCCCGCCACGCGGCCTCCGCGAACACCCAGGCAACAGCTCGTGGCAGCTACGCGAGCCAACCTGCACCCGGGGACCAGGAGCAGAGGCATGACCTTTCAAATTCCGGTGATGAGGTCCGACCACCAGCCGATAGACGCGGGGAGGGAGAACTCGTCTCCTTCCGGAGCGTCGGTGAAGTCGTAGAGGGGCTTGCCTGCGCGTGCGGTGAGCAGGTGCGGGTGCGCGCTGCCGCTGTCAGGGACGTCGAGGACGGTGGTGTAGCGGGGTACCGTGCGCTGCCAGTCGATATTGCCGCGGATCTTGTGTCCGAGCTGGTCCATGAACCGAAGCAATTCTGGGCCGGCCGTGGGGGTGAGCTGGCGGCGGAGGGTGAGAAAGAAGCGCATGACGTGGTTGAGGAGGGCCACCGTGGCGGTCATGGCCTGCTGCCCGGTCAGGTCGTGATGCGTCTGGATGATGTGTACGAGGTTCGACTCCGGTGATTGCTGATGGATCTCGTGCCGGTAGGAGGCGATGTCGTTGTAACCGGTGATCAGGATGTTGGTTGACTGCTGCAGCGCGCGGACCTCGCGCCGGTTTCGCTCGTGAGCAGGCAGTTCGGTACCTTCGGCCACCTCGATCATCGCGGTGGTGACCGTTTCGGCCTTGTCGAGCGGGCCGATGAGCAGATGGTCGTCCAAGCTTCGAATGCGGCCGGCGCGGCGGTCACTGACCGAGCAGGCGCTTCCCATGAGCCACAGGGCGTGACCTTGGAGCCACATGTGGAACACGAGCGGTGAGGCGACCTGTTGGAAGCGGGCGACGATGTCGCCGAACGGTTCGCTGAACGGGTTGTCATCCAGTACAGGGACGTCGGGCTGAAGCAGGCGGACCAGCATGCGTGCGGCCATGGGGTTGTACAGGTCCGGCCGGTCCATGATCGGACCGCTGTCGACGTAGTAGTCGTCGAGGACGAAGGCGAGGCAGACCCAGTCGGCGAAGATCTGGAGACGTTCGACAGCGCCGTCTGGCGCGACTCGTGCGGCCCATTCCCCGGACAGGGTCGCCAGGGCTCGCTGGCGTGTCTGCTGTTCCAGCCCGAACCGTGAGAGCCACTGGTGGATGCCGTCCTCGATCTGCGCGGCGTAGGGACTGATTCGTGGTGCGATCGGGCACCACACCGGCGGAATGCACACCGAGTCGTCTCGCGCAGTTTGGGCCATGGCGGCCGCGTCGGTTGCCGGTTGCGGGTTGGACATGGGGTATCTCCGGCGCTTTCAGCTCAGGGCTGTTCACCCAGCACGGCGCTGCGGCTCCGGGCGGAGTGCAACGGAGCTGCGGAAGCGCGTCGAAGGGGTTTCGTGCGCCATGTCCGGCCGGGAGGCCGTGTCCTGGCTCAGCACGTAATCGAAAGGATCTCCCCCGTCTGTTCCGCGCAGCAAGGCGCGTAGCACGCTGCTTGAAGCACAGTCGACAAATTCAACGACTCGGCCTGTGCGCCCGCGTACGCCGGTCAGCCGAGGTCTCGCCTGCGGCTTTGCCGGTTCCTCATCCTGGGCTTGTGCCGACCTCCCGCCCGTGACTCACTCGGCTCGACGGCGAGTGTGCTGGGCGGCTGGCTTCGTCGGCGTCACGGCACTGATGACCCGGCGACGTAGCCGCTCCCCACAACCTCCCCGAGCTCACGAGCACGGCGAACCGCTCCAGGACCCGACCTGCACACCGGGCGCGATCTCGCCGGCAGCGCCCCAGGCGAACCTGAAGTCAACAACCCTGCTGGGGAACCAGAGCTGAACCGGTACCAGTTCTACTGGTCGCCGATGCGCACGTCACCGCTTGCGAGCCTGGCTCGTCTTTCCCGTTCAGTTGGTTTTCCAGCGTGCAGGGGCACGGTTCCAGCTTCTCGTTCAGCCGGGTGGTCAGCGTGTACCCCATCCCGCACGGGGTGTCCGGCTGGACGTCCGCCGGGCAGGCGTAGTCGCCGCCGAGCTCCCACATCATCACGCCGCCCGCCCCGGTCGACTTGACCAGATCGGTGACCGCGTCGATGCCCTGCTCGTCCTCCGTCGACAGGAACACCTTCTTCTCGGCGTTCCACAGCCACGACGTCTTCGTGGTGTCGTCCCAGTACCGGATGTACTGGCCCGTGAGCCGGTCGGTGCTGTCGGTCTGCGGCGTCAGCCCGACGCTGGGGGCGTAGACCGGCGTGATGTTCTTCTCCAGGTTCGTGGTGTGCCAGTCTGGGCAGCTGCCCCGTGGCGTCTCAGCGACGTGGCACTTCTGCCACTCGCTACGCAGACGCGCCGTCTTCCTGCGGTCCGCGCGACGGAATGAGAACGCACTCTCATGCGCGACGAGCGATGAACCTGCAGGTGCCCCTGGGCGGTTGGCGGCAGGCGTGGTGTCAGTCCTTGAGCAAACCGGGGCTGACCATGCGGTACTCGTGGGCCAGGACCACGACTTGAGACCTGTCCCGGGCGCCGAGTTCGGCCATGATGCGGCTGACCTGGGTCTTCGCGGTCAGCGGGGAGACCACCAACTGCGTGGCGATCTCACCGTTGGTGCGCCCGGCAGCAATCAGCCGCATGACCTCGCGTTCGCGGCTGGTCAGGGTGTCAAGTCGCTGGTCGGCAGCGGTGTTCGACCCCATTTAGCGATCTTTCGAGCCCGGCCTGACAGTGGATTTCGGCCCAGCCTAGACCGCGCGGCATGCTGATCCGATATGCCGGGCCTGACGCGTCGGAGCCTCATCAGGGTCGACCACTCGGCAGAGCAACACGGCGTGGTCGGGATGCAGCTGTTGGCCGACCCCTTCGAAGCCGAGGTCCTCCAGCCGGCAGAACGTCGTCAGGTCAGTGAGGCAGAAGATGGCGTCACACTGATGATCGGCCGGTGGCGTTGGACCGATCAAGCGCGGTCATGGAGCGTGACCTGGTAGCCGTCGGGGTCGGCGAAGGTGAAGGTTCGACCGAAGGGGCCGTCGATCGGTGCGGAGACGATGGTGCGGCCGTCGGCGACGAGCGCGTCATGGATGTCCTGGACGTCGGTGGCGTGGAGCCATATCGCGGCACCGATGCCGGGCTGAGCGACGGATGCGAGGTCGGTGCCGGGAATGACGTCGCGGAGTGCGAACGCGATCGGCTTCGTCTCGAAGACGACGGCGTGCGGAGGTCCGGCCGGCGAGCGGACGAGGCCCAGGTACTGCTCGTAGAACGCCTGCGACGCGTCAAGGTCGCGCACTTGCAGCGAGATGAAGTCGGGGCCGGTGGCGGGCATGAGGACGCTCCTTCTTTTCGTGTCAGTTTTCTGACACGCGGCAAGCTATGTCAGAATGCTGACATGAGTCAAGAAGGTGTCGGCGTCGACCTGGAGACGTCACTGGGCTACCTGCTCAAAGAAGCGTCGAGCGCCCTCCGCGCGGCCATGGAGGAAGTACTGCGGCCGCTCGGGATGAGCGTGACGCACTACTCCTGCCTCGAGCTGCTGGCGCAACGACCGGGCTTGTCGAACTCCGAGCTCGCGCGCGGCGCGTTCGTGACACGGCAGACGATGAACGTGCTGCTCCAGGCCCTGGAACGAGACGGCTACGTGACCAGGCCTGCGGCGGCACCCGTCGGGAAGGCGCTTCCCACTCGGCTCACGCCTCGCGGCCGACGAAGCCTCGAGAAGGCGAGCGCAGCCGTCCGGTCCATCGAGACCAGAATGCTGGCCGGCCTGACCGAGACCGAGCAGTCAGACGCGTTCCGGATCCTGCAGAGCATGATCCATTCCCTGCGCGGTGACAACGAGGGTGCATAGCTCGTTCCGCGGCGCACGTCTCGTCGCGCTCGCACAGGAGCGCAGCCGCGCCGGAAATCCGTGTCGGCACCCCCGGAAACCGACAGACCCCGACTACACCCTCTACCGCGACGAGCCGTCCAGCAGGCCGAGCTAACCGTAGCGGCGATAGCGGTTCACCCACGTGGACGCGCACGCCCGTGAGATCACCATCTCCGCTGCGACGCGGGCGATCGGCCGACTCGCGCAGCGTCCGATCAGGCGACGGCGGCCCTCCGGCGAAAGGGGCGCGTTGCGGTGGGTCACAGTTGTCTGCCCCCACCAGCAATGGATGCCTTCGCGCAGGCGGACAGCGGGATCACCCCGAGATGCTGTCGACGCAGGTCGGCCCGCTCAGCCATGTCGACCAGGGCACGGGCATGGTCAGCGCGGCTGATGCGCGTGGTCAGATCCCCGACCTCGGTGAGGGTGTATCCGTCGGCGGGCGACGTGCCCGGGGCGAAGTCTCCCGCAGGGCTCACTGCTGTCCACTGCAGGCCGGACGCCTTGATTGCCTCCAGCGCAGTACGGTGCCCCAGCGAGAACGGCCGGTACTCCGCGGGAAAATCGTCGGTGTCGACGGCCGGGACCCCGGATGCACCGGGCAGCAGAGAGGCGATGCCCACCCAGACCAGCCGGGCAACCCCGCGTTCTGCAGACCGGTCACCAAGCCGTGTGCCGCGGCCCGGAAGAAGGCTCTCGGGTCAGCCTCAGCGGGCGCCACGGCCGCGATCGCGACATGGTGCCCCAACGCGGCCCGTGCCACCGCTTGCGGGTCGGTGATGTCTGCGTCAGCACTTCTCAAGGGGGTCACGTGGTGGCCTCGTGCGCTCGCCTCGGCCACCGCGGTACTTCCGGTCCTGCCACCTGCCCCGAAGATCACGATTTTCGTCATGCGCTCGACGCTAGACAGGCACCCGGTTACCGATTGGGTACCTACCCTTGGACCATGAACCGGATCTCGCCCGAGACGTTCGACGAACTGTGTCCCTCCTCGATGTTGCCGATTCGGATGCAGAACAAGTGGGCGCCGTTGGTCATGCGCCTGCTCGGCGAGGGAACTCAGCCGTTCAGCGAGCTGCGCAGGGCGCTACCGAGAACGAGCCCGAAAGAGCTCACCCGAGCACTGCGGTCACTCGACCGCGACGGATTCATCACCCGAGACACCGACGCCGAGTCCCCTGGCTACTGCCTCACCCCACTCGGACAAAGCCTCCTCGCCGTTCTCCT
Source organism: Streptomyces sp. NPDC001157 (assembly GCF_053598255.1). Lineage (NCBI taxonomy): Bacteria > Bacillati > Actinomycetota > Actinomycetes > Kitasatosporales > Streptomycetaceae > Streptomyces > Streptomyces sp. NPDC001157. Next base: position 44,103 of record NZ_JBSFJW010000030.1, on the reverse strand, counting down.
GGACGTCTACGCCTGGACCGCCGAGCACTGGGACGAACTCGTCGACGCCCGCGAGCGCGCAGACCGCCCGGAAGCCGGTTCGCCTGTCAACAACGTGCTGTCCCGCAACACTTAACGTCCACTGAACTACGCGCCACAACAGAGGGTCTGGTCGTTGGAAGACCAGACCCTCCAGCTTCCGTTCTGGCACACACTGAGCCAACGAGTCCGCGCGAGGCCGGACAAGTTCTCGCCGGGTGGCGGCGCAGGTGCATGTAGTCGAAGCTGCGAGTTGGGGCGCGCTCGGCGGCCTGATCGCCGAAGCGCGCCTTATCTCCCAAAGGATCATGACCGGGCGGGGGAAGCGCCTTGCCGCCCGCTCGGCCGGTCGCAAACTGCCTCCGTTGACCAGGTTCGTCGACCCCTCAGCCGACCCTCTCGCCGCTGGCCAGCGCGCCTTGCTGGGGGCGGTGGCCGCCGGGCTGGCCAAGCCCACTGTTCGCTGCACGCCGAAGCGGAACAGTCTGCTGGCGTCTCGTTGGAGGATGGCGATCCGGAATCGACGACAGGTACACAAGTTGGTGCGCGGGCCCGGGCATGGACGTGGTGAAGGCTGAGGTCCGAGCAGGATAGGGATCCGCCGCCATGGGCACCCAGCTGTGAGTGCGCCGGTCCGGGTCCGCGAGGCGGCAGGCTTGGCATTGCCCCATTGGTTTACAGCTTTCCCTAGCCAACGTGAAGGCCCCACAGGGGAGTTGATGGACTGGCATCATGCGGTCATGCCTGATGCCGAACTGCTCGCCATCGCCACCGGTGCCGCGGCAACGATTCTCGCCGACGCTGTTCGCCTGGGATGGGGCCGCGCTCGTACGACGGTTGACCGCCTCTTTCGGCACGGCACCCAGGACGAGCGCGATGCGGCACGGGCGGCACTGTCGCGGGGAGTCGCCGACGACGACCTCCGTATCGCCTTGGCGTCACTCCTCGCAGCCCACGCGGAACGCCGCCCAGAGGTCCTTGCAGAGCTGCGTTCTCTGGCGACTTCGCCGTCCGCTGCCCCCACCGTGCAAGTACAGCGCAATGAGGGATCGGGAACGTTCATCGCCGGCGACGTGCTCGGCGGCCTCACCATCAACCACGACAGCTCCCGGTGACTGACGGACAAAGCCGGGAAGCCGGTGACCAGCACAACCACGGCTCAGGCACCTTCGTCGGCCGCGTGATGGGCGACGTCACCATCAACTACGGGGCGCCGGCGTCCCAGCCCGCCTGGCGGGAGGGTTCGGCCACCCGTGCGCTGAGGGAGAACCAGCGCTTGACGGGAGCGGCCGACCAGCTTGCCCAGGCGGTCGAAGCGCAGTGGCGGCGTGAGGAGGAACGGCAGCGGATACATGACCCGTTCCCGCTGCCGGTGCGGTGGCACCTGGCACCCGAGGCCCTGACAGATCACTGGGCCAATATCCGCCGTGGCGCAGCCGGGGTCACCGTTGGTCCCTTGGCCCTGACCGGCCGCCTGGACCGGGTCGTCGACGTCCACCAGCAACTACCGTCGGGACGGCTGGTGGTCCTGGGCCGGGGCGGCTCGGGCAAAACCGTGCTGACCCTGCGGTTCGTCCTCGACCTCCTTGACGTCCGCACCAGCACCGATCTCGTACCGGTGATCTTCAGCCTCGGGTCGTGGAACCCAGCCACCACCTCGCTGCGGGACTGGCTGACCGACCAACTCCTGCGCGACCACCCCGGTCTCGCCGCGCCCGGCCCTACCGGATCGAGTCTGGCCGCCGCCTTGGTCGAGCTCGGCCGCATCCTGCCCGTGCTGGACGGGTTTGATGAGATTGCCGACGGGCTGCACCGTGCTGCACTGGAAGCGCTGAACGCCACCGGGATGCCGCTGCTGCTGACCAGCCGTCCCGACGAGTACGCCGCCGCCGTCGCAGCCGTCGACGTCCTGACCGCCGCGGCCGCCATCGAACTGGACGACCTCACCTGGGCCGACCTGGCCGACTATCTGCCTCGCACCACCCGCAAAACCGCCACCGCCACCGCCACCGCCACCGCCACCGCCACCGCCACCGCCACCGCGACGATGTGGGACCCGGTCCTGGCCCGCTTGCGCAAACATCCGAGCAACCCGGCAGAGGCCAACCTCACCGCAGTCCTGTCCACCCCGTTGATGGTCGTCCTTGCCCGCACGATCTACAGCGACACCCCGGACCGGGACCCCGCCGATCTTCTCGACACCCATCAGTTCGGCACCGCCCGGGACCTGGAAGATCATCTCCTTGGCGCGTTCACCTCCGCCGTCTACCAGCACCCGCCCCTCGACCAGCGCTCCGGCCACCACGGCTACCGAAGCTGGGACCCCGACCGCGTCCAACACTGGCTCGGCTACCTCGCCTGGCACCTGGACCGGCTCGGCACCAAAGACCTTGCCTGGTGGCAACTGGGCAACACCATCACCCGCACGACACGGATGCTCGTGGGCGGACTCGCGTTCGGGCTCGCCGCCGCGCTGGCGAACGCGCTGGCGAACGGGCTCCTGATCGGATTCGTCCTCGCACGCGCGCACCTGGGCTGGGACGGGGTGATCGGACTCGCGTTTCCGTTCAGCGGGGGCGTGCGTGCCTGGCTCGTGTACGGGCTCGTGAGCGGACTCGCGGGAGGGCTGGTGGCCGGGCTCTCCTTGGGGCTCCGGTTCGGGCTCCGGTCCCAAGGGGGCGAGCCCTCACGCATCCAGCTGCACATCCGCGGCCGGGCAAGAGAAGCCTTGGAGCAGCTCGCGGATGGGGTGTTCTTCGGATGGGCGGCCTGGCTCGTCATCGGGCTCGCGAGCGGACTCGCGGGCGTGCTGGCGAGCCAGGTCATAGACTGGCGCGCGTTCGGGCCCATGGACGTGATGTGGGCCCTCCTCTGGACCTGGTTCCCCGTCGGCCTCGTCGTCGGACTGGTGTTCGGGATTGCGTTCGCGCTCCAAACCCCCACCGACATCAAAATCGCGGTCAGCCCCTCAGAGCTGTTGACGGCCAACCGCAAAACCGCGGTCTTCCAGTCCTTCGTGGGCTGGCTGGCGTTCGGGCTCGCATTCGGGTCGCTGGGAGGGCTCGCGAACGCGCTCGTGGGCGGGTTCGTGTGGGGGGTCGTAGTCAGGCTCAGTATGGATGCCTGGGGACGATGGTTGATCCTTTCACGGATCTGGTTGCCGATGACCGGACGGCTGCCCTGGGCGCTGATCGCATTCATCGACGACGCCCATCGGCGGGGGATGCTGCGTCAGGCCGGAGCGGTTTACCAGTTCCGCCACGCCCGACTTCAAAGCTACTTCGCCCACCGCTATGAGGCATGTGGCGATCAGCGCCCGCCACCTCCCCCTGCCCCCGAGGGCCAAGGCCAATCCAGTCGTCGCCACTGAACCGCAACCTCAGACCATCCTCGTTGAGGGTGGCGAGGGCCTGGGCGCGCTGGTGGTGCAGGGCGCCGGCCGGGTAGCTGCTGAAGAGTCCCGGTTCGGCGTCCGCCTCGGAAGGGAGGCGTTCGGCGCGAACGAGGGCGGTCGCGGCAGCCTGGGGGTGCCGCGGGATCCGGGTCGTGCCGCCCGCGTCATGGCCGCGCCGTATGCAGTCGTGCCGTACGAGACCGTCAACGTCCGCTCGGGGCCGGCCCGTGCGTTCTGCACGGTTGGTACCGTGGCGGCGGGTCAGCCGCGCGGCGCCTATTGCTGGGAGTTCGGTGAGCCCGTCAGCGACTACGGCTTCACCAACAGGGTCTGGGTGAAGCTCGCCGAGGGCTACGTCAGCGCCGTCTACCTCAAGGGCAACGAGTACGGCGACCTGCCCGCCTCGGCGAGCTGCTGACCCATGCCACGACACCGATCAGCCGCACCACCGATGAGTGTGCCGCGGTAGTCGGTCCAGGCAGAACTGCGTCTGCCGCAGCGCTTGTGGGCGACGTGTCGTCTCGGCCAGTAGATCAGTAGGTCTCTTCACCACTCCTAGCCCGGCACGGGCTTACCGGCCGGTCAGGCCCTCAACTTGCTCGACGAGCGTCCGCCGCAGACAGCCGGCGGCGTCACAGAAGAACCGTCGCACCGTCATCTTCACCGCCACCCGGCGTCCCCCGCGGGCATTTCAGCCAGTCGGCGCACGTACGGCTGTGCATCCGGCGGGACACCGTCGAGCAGTCCGGGCGCCTTGACTCCCGTACACAGGAGTGGGCTTCGACCGCCACCAGCCCGTCGAGCTCGGCAAACCGGTCGAGCACCGGCCCTGCCGCCTTCGGCAGCAGGGCAAACATCACGACGGACAAGTCGCCGCGGCGGCACGTCCTGACCGCCGTGCCGCGGGCCGACCCGCCACCTGGGCGGTTCAGCCCCTTCGTCGCCGACAAGAACGGCCCGCCCACAGCCCTTGGGCGACACTTCGTGAAGGAGCACGGCGTCGACGACTCGGACATCAGCTTCGTGGGCTGCCGGCGCCATGGCCACGGAAGGCCGGCCTGAGCACTGTCCGTTGGAACGCACGGTCGTTGCGCTCGCCGCGTCTTGCCCTCACACCTCTCAGGCAGAAACCCAGCGCCACAGTGAGAGCGGCGCCGCCATAGGCCCATGCCTGCAAGGGGAACCCCGGCCACAGCCGCCCGCCGAGGTAGAGGATCGTGCCGGCGAGTGTGACGGCCAGCCATTCCCAGCGGCCGTCCAGGGCTACGAGGGCAACGATGAGCAGCGAGTACCAGGGGTAGCTGGGCGAGAACAGCAGCAGTGCGGTCCCGATGACCAGCAGGGCACCGCTCCAGGGGCGGTCCGGGTCTCCGCGGCGCCACACGTACAGCGCCGTCAGCACCAGCAGTACCGCCGCGGCCGGTCCGGCAGCCGAGTCCGGCAGCAGCAGTCGCAGCAGGGCGAAGCGACGGACGGTGCCGGGTTCGTAGCCCTCCTCGTGGAGGTAGCCGGGCAGATAGCCGAGCACGCCGCTGCCCGAAGCGATGACGTACGGCAGGTAGGCGAGCGCGACCGTGCCGACGGCGGCCGATGCGACGCGCAGGACGCGCTTCGGGCTGCGCTGTCCCGCCAGCGCTCCCGGCAGGGCGAGCACGGGGAGGATCTTCACCGCGATCGCGGCACCCAGCAGTGCTCCGCGGCGGGTTCCTGCCGTGCTGGTGCCCAGCGCCAGGACCAGGAGAAGGACCCCGAGGGTGTCGATGTGTGCGTTGTTCACCGCTTCGAAGGGCACCGCCGGGCACCACGCCCACAGCGCCGCCCGCGCCGGTGCCCTCTGCGGGTCGCCGCGTCGGCGCAGCACGAGGAGCAGGGCGACTGTGGTACCGAACGCCAGAACGGCTCCGCCTACTTGAAGTGGCTTGTGACGGCTGTCCGGTGGGGAGAGGGCGTGAACGGCGAGGTACCACTCCTCGGCGACGGGCGGGTAAATGGTGGGGACGGTGGGCCGGTTGATGCGGATGCACAGGCCGCTGTCGGTGCGGTGAAGGCCCCAGGCGGTGCAGGAACTGTTGGGCGGGAAAAGCCAGTTGTCGCGCAGCCGCGAGACTTCGGGGGCTGCCGGAGGGTGTGCGTACGGCGAGATTCCGGCGGCCTGGACCCTGCCGTCCCAGGCGTAGCGGAACATGTCGTCGCTGGTGCGCGGTGGGGTGGCGAGCGCCGCCACCGCGACGGCGGCCGCACCGGTCAGCACCAGGACGGTTGCGGTGCGCCCTCGTACCTTTCGAACGGTCCACACTGCGGCTGCGAACAGAGCCCAGGAAATCGCGTATCCGATCAGCAGACGTCCGGGAGCACTGTGGTTGTCGCCCGCACGGAGCGTGTCGACGACCGTGGCGGTGAGCGCCGCGAGGAGTACGACGGTGATGGGGACACGGATCCGGGCCGACGCGCGGCCCGTCGACGAAGTACGCCGGGAGGACGGCGGCTGCGCGGACGCAACGAAGGCCCGCTCGTGCGGGGCGGCGGTGTCGGTCATGGCTGGTCAGGCCTTCCGGCGTCCAGGTGAGCGTCGTCCTGATACCGCGGTCCTGGGCTGTGGAGTTCCAGGAAGGGGCGTCCGTCAGCCGTCCAACGGCCGGTCAGGATCCAGCCTGCCGACTCGGCGGCGTACGCCAGCGCGGTGGTCCCCAGGCGAGCCCATGGGAAGGGGCGGCCGTGGCGCCCCTCACCGTCCTCGACGCGGACGGTGAGGCGCTCGTCCACGTCGTGTGCAGCCGCTTCGGCCACCAGGCACCCGCCTGGGGCGACGAGGGCACGCAGGCGCCTGAGCAGGGCCTCGGGGTCGCCGCCAATGCCGATGTTGCCGTCGAGCAGCAGGAGGGTGCGCCAACGGCCTTCCCTGGGCATGCGGTCGAAGACGGACCGCCGCAGAGCGGTTCCGCCGTGTCGCCGGGTCCGGGCCACGGCAGCGGGGCTGACGTCCACGCCGAGCGCCGGCATCCCCCACGCCGCCAGAGCGGCCACCATGCGGCCGGGGCCGCAGCCGACGTCCAGTACAGGGCCGATGCAGCGGCGCAGGACACTCGTGTCCGCGGCGTCGGGCGGGGCACACCAGCGCTCCACGTCCAGCGGCAGCAGCTCTGCTCCCCCGTCGGCAGGCGGCGTCAGGCGGCGCAGGTACAGCGGGCCGCGGGCGGTGCGCAGGGCATGGACGTAAGGGTCGTCGGTCCACGGTTCACCCGGCCGGGCGGGCATCGGTCGATCGGTGTGGGGTGACGGCGTCTGACGCTGGGTCGGGAGCGGTACGTGAGCCCGTAGTGCCGCAGTGGTGGACTCGGTCCTCTCGGCAGCGGAGGACGGCATGCCCGTTGTTGTGACGCTCATCGGGCACTCTCCGCGAGCGAGGCCAGGGTGGCGGCGAAGAGTGAATCCTGGGGGCAGGACGATACGACCGAGGCGGCGTCGGCCGCGGTGTCCACGTCGCGCAGAACCGGCAGCACACCCACGTCCAACCCGGCCTCGAGGAGCCTGAGTCGCTGTACTGCCCCGGTGCGGTCGGTGGACATCGGAACGCCTCGCACGAGGTCCCCGGCACGGGCCGGGTCGGCGAAGCCCAGCGCCCAGAATCCGCCGTCGGCCGCGGGTCCGAACCAGGCGTCGTGGCCATCTTGTCCGACGGGGGCGAGAAGATCGGCGGTCAACTGCGGGGTGTCCATGCCGACCAGGAGCGCGGGGCCGTCGTCACAGTGCGCGAAGGCCGCAGCGATGCGCTCGTCCAGGCCACCGGAGATCTGGGGTTCGACCTCGAAGCCGGGCGGCAGCCAGGGGCCGGGATAGCCCTGCAGCACCAGAATCCGGCGCTGTGCAGGCGTCTGGAGGACCGTGTGGAGGGTGTCGGTGAGGGCGGCTTCGGCGAGCGTGGCCGCTTCCTCGGGCGTGTAGGGCGGACAGAGGCGGGTCTTGACCCGGCCTGGCACCGGTTCCTTGGCGATCACCAGCAGGGTCACCGGCGGCCGGGCGCTCATCGTCCGGCTCCCGTGAGGCTCGCGGCAGCAGTCGGCACAGGAGCGGGCGCTTCGGCGAGTACGGCCCTCATGTCGTGTACGGCCTGCCAGGTTCCCCGCCAGGTGCCGGTGACCTTCGAGCGACCCGTGCGCGGGTGGTAGGGCACGTCCGTCTCGCGCACCCGCCATCCGGCATCGGCGCCGCGCACCACCATCTGCAGCGGGTAGCCCGAACGCCGGTCGGTCAGGTCCAGGGCGAGCAGAGCCTCGCGGCGGGCGGCACGCATCGGGCCGAGGTCGTGCAGATGCAGCCCGGTACGCCGACGGATGAGCCGGGCCAGCTCCAGGTTGGCCAGCCGGGCGTGCAGGGGCCACGCCTTGGAGGTCGTGGGGCGGCGCCGACCCAGCACGAGATCCGCGGTGCCGTTGAGGACGGGCGCGGCGATGCCCGTCAGCAGGGCGGGGTCGAGCGAGGCGTCGCAGTCGCAGAAGCAGACGACGTCGGCTGTGGTGGCGGTCAGGCCGGCGTGGCAGGCAGCGCCGAAGCCGCGCACCGGCTCGGAGACCACGGTGGCGCCGAGGGCGCGGGCGATGTCCGCCGACCCGTCGGTGGATCCGTTGTCGACCACGATGGCGCGCCAGCCGGACGGGATCCGGTCGAGCACCCACGGCAGAGCCTCGGCCTCGTCCAGACAGGGCAGCACCACGTCGACCTGGGCAGGGGAAGGAGGGGGAGTCTTGATCACCCCACAAACCCTACGGATGCAAAAGCCACAAAAGGGATTTGCTGTTCTTACGGATCTCTGACGTGGGCGGCAGTCCTTACGGGTCTCTGACGTCCGGTGCCGCGCATGTTGACGGGCCAGGGCGTTGTCGCGAGAGCCACCGCAAAGCCCCCCGACCCCGGGGTACTTGACCTGATGCTGCCCGGTATCGACGGACTGGGAGATCTGCCGCCGCATCCGCGAAAGCGGACCACTGCCCGTGGTCATGCTCACCGCGAGGGGTGAGGAGAAGGAACCGGATCCTCGGCTTGGAGGTCGGGGCGGACGACTATGTCACCAAGCCCTTCAGTCCCAGGGAGCTGGCCGCGCATCGCCGGCCCTGGAAGCCGCAACCGTCAGCAGGCCGAAGCCGACGGCGAAGCCGAGCATGGTGAACACGCCCCGCGGCCAGAAGATATGGCTGTCGACGAACGACCAGCACGCCCCCAGCACAACTACGGCGCCGGGCAGCACCCGGACCCCGTGGCGCCGGAACAGCACCGCACAGGTGGCGAGGGCGGCGACCGTCAGCCCGTACACCCCTGCCCGGCCCAGCTCGTCGCCGGTCGCGAACAGCCGCCCGACCGCGCCGTGCACACCACGGTCCACCACCGTCCCGGCGGAGATGCCTGCCACTGCGTCCAACCCGGAGTAGTAGGCGGCGAAGTCCAGACAACCGGCCCAGGCCAGCACGGTGAGGAAACCGTCGATGTCACGCCGGGGCCTGCCCCATACCGGCACCAGCAGACCGAGTACCAGGAGAGGGAACACCGGCAGCAGTACCTTGTGCAGCTCGGCCCAGTGACCGGCTGTCGCCGCTGTGAGGTGGCGCGGATGGACCAGACCCGCCAGGGCCAGCAGCAGGGGCGGAGCGGTCACCAGTGCGGTCGTACGAAGCGTTCGCATCGCGTCACCGTACGAGTCCGGCGGGCCGGGCCCGGCCCGGTCGATCGGCGCGTAAGACACCCGTAAGACCCGAGGGGCCGCGAGCGCTCAGTGCGGTGGCTGCCGTCGAGCGCGGCGCACTCCCTTCGCTGTCGCCAGCAGCGCCGTGACCGTGGCCACCGCGGCCAGGGTCAGCAACCAGTTGCGCGGATAGTCCAGCGGAAGGACCGTGGCATTGGCCTTGGGACCCGGGCGCAACAGGACAGGCAGGGCCACCGCCGTCAACGCCCCCGCAACCAGGAGGGCTCCGCGAACCAGTCCGCGCGCGCCGCCGCGTACCAGCACCAGCCCGGCCAGCAGCACCACTGGTGCGACCAGCGCGTCGTGCAGGACCACCGCGCCGCCCAGCCACACCAGCACATCCGTCACGTCTCGCACGTCGAGCAGGTGGGACACGCCGACGCCCATCAGGGCCAGCCCGGCGGCGCCCCCCAGCACCCGCAGCACGGTCGTCCTCATGACAGCACCTCAAGTCGCCCGACCCACTTGGTCTGCAGCACGCCCGGTCGGTTCGGAGCGATCAGACGTGCCGGGTATCCGTGGTCGGGTGCCAGTTCCTCGCCGTTGAGGCGCAGCGCAATCAGGGTCAGCGGGTCGCGCGCGTGCTCGTGGCCCATCTCCGAGACCCGGTATCCACCCCGGGTCTGCAGCGAAACGACCCGTACCCGCGCGTGCTCGGGCGCACCCGCCCGCTCCAGCAGGTCCACGACCCGCACGCCTGTCCAGTGCGCCGACTTGCTCCAGCCCTCCACGCAGGCGATGGGGAGTTCGACCTCGTGCTGAGGCAGGGCGCGCAACTCGTCCAGGGTCAGCGTGTAGGGGCGCGGCCCGGCAACCGTCAGCCGATAGCGCTCGCCGTGAACCGTGCCGACACCGCCCGCGGCCGCGGTCCGGTTGACGGGCAGGCCCTGGGGGCCGTGATCGGGGTGGCGCGGTGCGAGGAGGGTGAGGTCCTTCAGCGGGGTGAAGGACTGGCCGACCGTCGTCACGGTGACCGCGCCGACCGCCGCCGCCACCGCGGCCAGCAACGACCGCCGATCAGGGCCGTCCTCGGCCGGCAGAGCCAGCGTGCCCGGCGAGCGGCGGCTCCAGTGAGCCTTGATCTCAGGTGCCTGGACCGCGATGTGCAGGACCAGTGCTCCCACCACCAGCCAGGCCAGGGCGTAGTGCACCTCCACGAAGGGGAACGGCCACGGGTACCACTGGGCGGTGTTCAGCAGGCCGGTGCCCACCTCCAGGACGGCAGCCGCCACCAGCACGGCCACCGACAACCGCTCGAGCGCATGCCGTACCGAGCGAACCGGCGGCCAGGCGAACAGCCGCGGGTACACCGTCCACAGCTTGGCCAGCAACAGGGGGATCGCCGCGATGCCGGAAGCAACATGCAGGCCCTGCGTGACTCGGTACCCCGACACCGGCCGACTCGGCAGGTCGTTGGCCAGCCACCCCGGTGGATGCTGCATGTAATGACTGATCAGACCGGTGACGAAGCACACGGCGAAGGATAGGCCCAGCCAACGCCCGATCGAGGTCGCCGTGCGGGCATCGTGGAGTCTGCCCTTGAACACCGGCGGGAAATAGCGCGATCTCATGCTGTCCATCTCAGCCGCCGCAGGGCCGCACTGGAACGCCTCAGCCCCTTACGGAACAGGGACGTCGTCGAAGGTCGGGCCTTGGCCATGCGCATGGGCACGCGCGGCCAAGACCCTCAGAACCCGAGTTCAAGTACGGTCGATGCCGTCCGTTTCGATTGCGGCTGGGCGGGTGTCATCTCGCGGGGCGGCCGGCCGAGTACGGCCCCCAGCAACGCATACGACCCGCAGGAGGCGGAGAAACACTTCAGCCGGCGGAACTCGACGACACCTTCGTCACTGGCCATGCGCAGTCGAGTCACTGGGTGACGCGGCCGCCCGGCGGACCGCCAGCAGTGCCGCGCCGATGCCCGCCGCGGCTCGCGGATCGGACAGGGAGCGGCTCGTCAGCTCCTCGACACGGCGCAGCCGGTAGCGGACGGTGTTGGGCCGTGTCGCGCAGGGCGGCGGCACGTACCGTGGCCAGCCCACCGGCGCCGACTGCGGCAGCGATGGTGGTGTCCAGGACCTCCCGCCGACTGCGCAGTATGGAGGGGTGACTCCTGCCAGCCTCAGCAGATTCCGTACAGATCCCCCGGCCGGTCAGGAACAGGGGTTATTCGTAGAGAAACGTCTGTCCGCTGCCCGTCCTTCTGAGCCCCATGGACTCAAGTGATTTGTCTCGTTCTTGTCGCTGGTCGAAATCCTGAATGGCCTTCGAACCGGCTTGAGGCATTACACGCGCCACGTCGGCGAGCAGGCTCTGGAGGGTGGTTCCGATGAGGGTCGCACCATCGTTGAGGGCAGCCAGCACGAACAAGTTGTCGTAGGGCTGGTCGAGCCGCCCCTCCGCCAGACTTACAGCGACAAGACCGCGCTTGAGAGGCTCCACGGACATGGTCCGGACTGCCGAGGACGCCATCCGCTGGCCATACGCGCTAAGTGTTGCAGCGGCACTCCTGTCGACGCCTTCGACCATTTTCTGCCTGACTGGCGCGGATCCGCGCATATACGCGACGACGATCATCTCGACCTCTGTGTCCAGTTCATGCGGAAGCCGGATCCTGAGGTAGCCGTTGAAGCGTTTGTCGCGAAGGCGTGACAGCGAGACTTCCTGTGCCTGTCCGCTGTTGGCGTCTTTTCTACGGGCCAAGATATTCCCCGTTCCTTCGGTACCCGGCTTGCAGCAGTTGCTCAATCTCGCGTGCGAGGGCGGCCTCCGCGAACACGGTGGAGCGCACGCCGATGGTTGGACCGGACGTGACATCGACACTGCCCTCTCCTGGAGCGGCACCAACACCCAGCAGCCCGCAACGGCGCGTAGAAGTGCTGGGCGCGGGCTTTCCTGGCCGCGTAGTCCGGGTCGCGGGAGGTCCTCCATGCATTCAGGCGTTGAAAGATGACGCCTTCTTCGCCGGGTCGGCGGGTCAGCGCACCCAGGCACTGGTGAGAGCCTGGACGGCAGAGCCGTCGAGGTCGGCGAGGGCGGTGGCAGCGAAGTCGCGGGCCCACTGCGAGGTCTGGATGCGGAAGGGCGGGTGGGCGACCGTCAGGGCGTCGACGATCGGGGCGGCCGCCTCGGCCGGACTCTGGGCGTTGGCGAACGACTGCCGGGTGCGAGTGAGGTAGGCCTCGAGCGCCGGTGCGTACGGCCCGGCGGCGGCCGGCAGCGTCGAAACGTCCACTCCGAGATTGGCGACGAACTCGCTCGCCACCGCTCCCGGCTCGACCACGGAGACATCGACGCCGACGGTGGCGGCGACCGGCGCGAGGGACTGCATGAAGCCCTCGACGGCGAACTTGGCCGCGCAGTACGCCTCGTTGAAGGGCTGGCCGACGACACCGCCGACACTGGTGACAGTGATCAACCGGCCCTTCGACGCACGCAGGTGCGGCAGCGCGGCCCGGGTCACCGCCACCACGCCGAAGAAGTTGACCTCCATGGCCGCGCGGACGTCGTCGACGCTGCTCTGCTCGATGGTGCCCACCTGGGCGGCGCCGGCGTTGTTGACCAGCGCGTCCAGGCGGCCGTGCTCGGCGACGACCTCGTCCAGGCAGGCGGTGATGCCGGCGGAGTCGGTCACATCCAGGCGCTTGATCTGGACCCGGTCCGCGACACCCGCCTCGACGGCGGCCTTCAGCAGGGCCTCGGCCTTGCCGGTGTCACGCATGGTGGCGACGGTCACCCAGCCCGCCCGGGCGGTGCCGATGGCGGTGGCCAGGCCGATACCGGAGGACGTACCGGTGATCAGAACTGTCTTCGGGGAGGTCATGAGGGTCTTCCTTGCCTGGGGAGCGCGACGGGCCGACACCCGTAACCGGGGAGTTCCCCGGTTAGCCGCAACGGTAAACGGGGACCTCCCCGGTTGTCCAGCTAGACTGGTCCCTGGACGAAGGGATCAGACTTGACCACCAAGCCGGGCGCGTTGCGTGCCGATGCCCGCCGCAACCGGGAGCGCATCCTCGAAGCAGCCGTGCGCGCCTTCTCCGAGAAGGGTCCGGACGTCGCGATCGACACAATCGCCAAGGCCGCGGGCGTCGGCTCGGCCACGCTCTACCGCCACTTCCCCACGCGGGAGGCGCTCATCGAGGCGACCTACCGCAATGAACTGGCCCGCGTCTGCGACAGCGCCGCGAAGCTGCTCGCCGACAACCCGCCCGACCGGGCCATCCGCCTGTGGATGGACGACTTCATCGACTACCTGGCCGCCAAGCAGGGCATGGCGGACGCCCTGCGGGCCGCGGTCGCATCCGGTGCGGACCCCTTCGCCGAGACCCTCGACAAGCTCGGCACCGCACTTGGCACCCTGCTGCGCGCCGGCGCCGACGCGGGTCTCCTGCGCCCGGACATCGACCCCTTCGATGTCGGCTTCAGCCTGGCCGGCGTCGCGCTGATCACCAGTGCTCCCGGCCAACGCGAACGGGCCGGACGCCTCCTCGACCTGCTCCTCGACGGCCTCCGCTACGGAGCGGACCGGCCGACGCCCAGCTCCTGACCGGCTCCGACCGCGCTCACCATGCGCACCATTGCGCACCATCTGACGTCCGCCCCTACCGGTTGGCCGACACCGGACATGCCGGTCTGCGCTGCGACACCTTCACCCACTCGCAGCCGATGCCGATCTGTCTGGTGCGGGCGGGGCGGGCATGAACTCCGGTCATCGGCGGGAGAGATGGGCGTGGTTCGTCTGTTCGTCCTGGCGCCGGATCATCACCAACGGATGGTGGAGGTACTGGAGCCGGGTGGGGGCCAGGCAGGTCTGCCGTGTCAGCAGCTGGCCGTATCGGCCTCCCGCGCCTTGGGTGGGTCCGCATCCTGGAGCTGGGTTCGCATCCTGGAGCTGCCAGAAAGTCCTGTAGTCATGCGCCAGAACCGGAGCGGACGTGGGGTTCAGCCCCAGCGGCAACGCCCTCGCCATCGTGGGCGAGGACGAGGAGGTGCAGCTGCGGGACGTCGCCAATTACTCGTGATCCCATTCCGAGCACACCACGTCATGGAAATGACTCAGGCTGCGAAACCGATGTTCGAGACGTACTCGTACTGCCCCCACTCACTGCCCAAGTCGACCACAGCATCGCTCACCCAGGCATTGTCCAAGGCCTCGTCATCATCGGCGGCCCAGGCCTCGACAATGCGGTCCCAGTGCCGCACATTGAGGGTCCTGAAGCTGAGCTCACGCTGATGGGGCCGCGGGACCTGGGACTGATTGAGCGGGTGGAACTCGACACGTGTGCCGCGCCCCTCCCTGTTGAGACGGTTGAGCAGGTAACGGGCCACATTGTGACGGCGCACCGTGTAGTACACGGCCTCAACGCGCTCCAGGTTCTTCCTCGACGGATTCCGCTCGCCGTCCAGCCAGGCCTTGAGGGTGCGATCGGTGACGGTAAGGCCGGCATCGCGGGCCGCTTCGCGGGCGTGGTCGGTACGGGTGAGGTAGTGCAAGCGTGCGAGGAGTCCGCGCCGCTGGGTGATCGGGGTGGAGATGAAGTTGGCGAGCGAGTCGAGCTGGCGGGCCACGGCTTCATGTCCCTTGATACCGCGTGCGCCGAATTTGCCGAAATCGATATTCCTCTCCGGCACTTCTCGACTCCTCGCACTTCGGGCAATTTGCGACGCTCACAAGCGTCCAGTCCAGCGCAAGGCAACACTACAGGAATTCGGCCGTCCGGATTGCCGCTGTCGCGAGTTCTGCCGGAGTCCCACCGGTGTGCCACCTGAGGTGCGATGAGCGTTACCGACGGTCCATGGTGATCTGTCATGGGCACCCGGCCGGTGCGTTGTGGAAGCCGGTCTCGCACGCGATGCCGAGCCCCAGGGGATGGGCCGAGGTCGCCGACGCGCTCCAGGTCACCGCCAAGCCGCCACGAGCGCTCGCCGATCTGGAAAGCGGGGACCGGAGACTGTCTCCTGGGTGGGTTCACCGTTGAGCCAGCACACTTGCTCGGGGCCACCGTCGCCAGTGTCGAACAGGCAGCACACTCCGCCGCTGTCGGCGGTGAGGTCTGTGAACAGCTTCCTGATGTTGGCCGACCGTGCAAACAGGCGGCTCATCCCCGATGACGCTGCCCAGCACTCCACCGACGTATAGCCAGGGTGCAGAAGGGACTCGAACCGGATCGTCGCGTAGATGTACCCGATCTGGATGCGCCCGTCCGCCTCGGGCTCACGGCCGTTCGTCCGCGCGTACTCACGCAGTGCATCATCGACGTCGAACATGAGGGACGTGTCGAGCTCGAGCGTGCTGCTCGTGGAGCAGTCGACCGGCTCGCTCTTGAAACGGGACGTGAACGGGAGGACGAGCCGGTCACCGCCGGGCAGAGTGATCTCAAGCGGCGGCACGACTCGGGCCGGTGGCGCCAACTCGGCCAGGTTGGCCAACGCCCTGGCGACATTCCGAGGGCGCAGATAGATGTCGTAACCGTAGGTCAGCCCCACGTTTCCCCCTGCCTCAGATCGAACCGCACCTTCTCACGACCCACCCCTGAAGCGCTTGTCGATTTCGAGCTCGCAACACGTTGATGCAGCGTCATTGCCGGCGATGAGAAGGGGAGATACAGGTCGTCCGGTAGCTCAACGCAGGATTCCGACTTCTTGGCATCCAGCCACGGAGCCCGGGCAAGAAACCGTTTGGCGGACCACGGCGGCCCTGCTACTTTCACGGAGGCCGTGCGAGAGAACGAGGAGGTGGTACCCGTGAACGTATCGACATGGGTGCTCCCCTCCGGGGTCACGGTCGGGCGATAGGTCGTCCGGGAGTGCCGTTCAACAGCGCTCCCCGAAAGGCACGATCATGGCCCTTCACTTCACTTCCGAACAGCGCCTCGACGACGGCGTCCTCGAACGCGAATTCACCCTCGGTGAGATTCCCGGCATCCTGTGGACGCCCACGTCTGCGTCCGCGCCGGCGCCGCTGATCCTGCTCGGCCACCCCGGCGGGCTGCACAAGATGTACCCCCGGCTGGTGGCCCGGGCCCGGCACTGCGCGGCGGACGGCTTCGCCTCGGCCACCATCGAGCTCCCCGGGAGCGGTGACCGGCCCCGTTGGGCAGCCGCCGAGCAGGCCCGCGCCGCCCTGCGCCGGGCCTTGGAAGCCGACGAGCCGGTCAGTGACGAGATCATCGATGCCCTCATCCTCCCGATCGTCGACAAGGCAGTCCCGGAATGGCAGGCCGCCCTGGACGCCCTACTGTCACTGGCCGGGATCGGCGGTCCGGTCGGGTACTCGGGGGGAGTGATCTCCATCGGGACCCGGCTGGCGGTGGTCGAGCCGCGCATCGTGGCTGCCGGTCTCTTCGCCGGGAGTTTCGTGCCTCGCGCCACGTTCGAGGAAGCCCGCCGGGTCACCATTCCGCTGCACGTCCTGCTGCAGTGGGACGACGAAGGGAACGATCGGCAGGCGGCACTGGACCTGTTCGACGCTTTCGGCTCCAAGGAGAAAACCCTGCACGCCAATATGGGCGGTCACACCGGCGTCCCGCAGTTCGCGGGGGAGGCCGCCGCCCAGTTCTTCACCCGGCACCTGAAGTGAAGTAAGGCCGAGCCGCCAGGCAGGCCATCAGCAGACCGTAAGCCCGGTTGGCATGGTGATCCGCGCCGGATCGGTCGGGGCGACGGCGCCGCGGCGACCGGGGTCCGCGGCAAAGCGGTCACCATGCGCAGGTAGGTGGTGCCGGGGACTGGCCCCTTGAGTCGGGTAGCCGGATCACAGCAACGTGGTCCGGCTACCCGAATTGGGTCAGAGATAGGCGGTTGCCGTGCGGAACAATCTGCTCTCCCTGTCCGTACTATCTCTACACGCCAAGCCCTGTGCTGCGGTGCAGCCCGCTTCGTCGTGCAGCACACGGGGGCCACTCCCCTGGGCCCGCTGCGGCCGCCGCAGGCCCAAGTCGGCCGCGACCTCAAGGAAAGGTCGGCATCATGTCCGAGAACACGACCGCTTCCACGGAACTGACCTCGCAATACGCCACCCAGGTCACCAGCGACCTCGAGCGCAACCTCAAAGAGCAGGAACGCGTCAGCGGAGAAATCGCCGCGCTGCAGGAGCAGTTGGCCACCTTGCAGCACGACCACACCGTGCTGATGAACATGCAGCAGGCACTCGGCATCACTCTCGGCCCCGACAAGCCTGCCGCCACACCCCAAAAGGCCGCCGTGCCCGCTCCTCGAAAGAAAGCCGCCACGCGGTCGAGGAGCACCGCCCGCGCCACGAAAACCACCACCGCGCCCAGCCGCGCACGAACGCGTAAGTCGGCCGACAAGGCCCCCGTCGCAGCTACGACAACCACACAGCCCTCGCTGGTCGAACTCATCCGCCAACACCTCGCCGGGCAGAACGAACCGCGTTCCACGGCCGAGGTCGCCACTGCCCTCGACCAGGCCCACCCCGAGCGAGGCATCAAGAACACCGTGGTGCGCACCACGCTCGAAAACCTCGTCGCCAAGGGCCAGGCCCAGCGCACCAAGCAGGGCAGCTCCGTCTACTACATCGCCCCCGACACCCGCCAGCCCACGCCGCCATCCACAACCGCATCACAGCAGCAAGAAGAGGCTCAACCTGAGAAAGCGCAGTGACCGTTCGGCGTCTCCAGGCGGGTGGAGCAGTCCGGCCGTCGTCTCCTTGAAGTCCCAGGCGTCGCCGAAGGCTTGGGTGGCAGCGACTTTATGCTGAGGGAATGGTTGCGTCGTTGCCTTCCGCGGTCGCGGGTCGGTGGCGGCCAAGCGCTGGGTTCATCGTCCGCGTCGGGCGTCGCACGATCGTGGAATCGCTGTATCTCCTCACGGCGCCGTTGAGTGCCGTTGTCGGTCTGCTGCTGGTGGTCGGCGGCCTGTGCGTCGGAGCGGTCGGTTCGTTGGTGCCGAGCGGGTCGGCCGTCGCGACCCGGGCGTCGGCACTGGTGCGGTGGCCCGGCGATCTGGAGTGGTGGCGGATCGGCAAGGTGCGTTCCCGGGGCGGCGGGGCGCCGGGCGCGGGCCGGCGGCCGAGGTCGAGGTCGAAGGAGCCTGCCGATGCGGCTGACCCGGGGCTGTGGCTCGACCTGGCGCACGCGGTGATGGTGCTCCCGGTCGTACTGGTCACCTCGGTGGTGACGGCGCTGTGGTGGTTCGTGGGAGTCGCGACCGCCACCTACCCTCTGCGCAGAGGCCAGGTCGCGCCCGGATCACTGCGGCCGATGACTCTGTACGCGGGCAGCGATCGGTCCCACATCGCCCTGAGTCTGGGGTTGACGTCGCCGGCCGGGCGGCTCGCCTTCGCCCTCACGATCGCCGTGCTGGCGCTGTTCACCCTGCCGCTCGTGACCCGGGTATGCGTTGCCGCCCAAGCCGGTCTCGGCAAGGCACTGCTGTCCAACATGTCCGCGTTGCACCGCAGGATCAGTGGACTGGAGCAGGAGCGCGACGCCGCCCGCGCGCAGGCCGTCGCGGCGGTGACGGCCGAGGCCGCTGCCCTGCGCCGACTCGAACGCGACATCCATGACGGGCCCCAACAGCAGCTGGTCCGGCTGGCGATGGAGCTGGGACGCGCCCAGCATCACTTCGACCGCAATCCGGGACTGGCCCGGGCCGCACTCGCCGATGCTGTCATCCAGACTCAGCAGGCACTGGACGAGCTACGGGCCCTGTCACGAGGCATCGCCCCGCCCATCCTCACCGACCGAGGACTGCGGGCGGCGCTTTCTGCCCTGACCGCGCGCTGCCTCATCCCTGCCGAACTCGACGCGGATCCCATCAGCCGTCGGCTGGACGCCGCCGTCGAGACGGCCGCGTATTTCGTGGTCGCCGAGGCGCTGACGAACGTGGCCAAGCACAGCCACGCCCGCCGGTGCACGGTCGGAATGCACCACACCGACGGAGTACTGCGGGTCTGGGTGACGGACGACGGGGTGGGCGGAGCGGCTTTGGCCAAAGGGCATGGACTGCAGGGACTGGCCGATCGGGTGCAGGCGGTCGGCGGCCGCCTGCGGGTCAGCAGTCCCGAGAACGGTCCGACAACGGTGACCGCGGAGCTGCAATGTCGATGATTCGGGACGAATCAACACCTGAAGTACCGCTGGGAGCACAGTCGGCTCCTGCTGCCCGGGACCCGCTGCGGATCGTCGTCGCCGACGACGCGGTACTGCTGCGCGAGGG
Source organism: Streptomyces sp. NPDC001157 (assembly GCF_053598255.1). Taxonomy (NCBI): domain Bacteria; kingdom Bacillati; phylum Actinomycetota; class Actinomycetes; order Kitasatosporales; family Streptomycetaceae; genus Streptomyces; species Streptomyces sp. NPDC001157. Next base: position 24,778 of record NZ_JBSFJW010000030.1, on the reverse strand, counting down.
CTTGGTCCGTCTGCTCGCCGAGGACGGTCACGAGGTGGTTGCGGCGGTCGGTGACGGCCCCGCCCTGGTCGAGGCGGTGCTCGCGCACCGCCCGGACGTCTCGGTCGTCGATGTGCGGATGCCGCCGACGCATACGGACGAGGGCCTGCGGGCAGCGATCACCGCCCGCGGGCAGCTGCCCGGCTCCCCGATGCTGGTGCTCAGCCAGTACGTTGAGGTGTCCTACGCCTCCGACCTGCTCGCGGACGGTTCCGGCGCCGTTGGCTATCTGCTGAAGGACCGGGTCTCCAAGGTCGAGGAGTTCCTGGACGCCCTGGACCGCGTCGCCCGTGGTGCTACGGTGCTCGACCCGCAGGTCGTCGCCCAGTTGCTGGCCGGGCAGCGCCGGGGGGACCCGCTGGGCGTGCTGACCGCGCGCGAACGGCAGTTGCTGGCACTGATGGCCGAGGGCCATTCCAACTCGGCAATCGCGCGACGGCTGGTGCTCTCCAACAGCGCGGTGGAGAAGCACATCGGCAACGTCTTCGCGAAGCTCGGCCTCCCGCCCGACGACGCCCAGCACCGCCGGGTGCTCGCCGTCCTCGCCTACCTCAACGCCTGACCATCCGTCACCATCCGCCCTTGAAGAAGGCAAGCAGCGCCGGCGCCGGGTCGGCAGCGACGGATACGTTGGCCACGGCGAGAACGATGAAGGGCAGCGACAACACGGCCCAGAGAAGCCCGAACGACCTCAACACGCGCCTGGTTCGCCTGTCATACGCCTCTGCCCTGGCAAACCGCCTCCAAGACACCACGCTCATGACTATGAGGACGACCGCCACTGTCACCGCGGCCACGGCTATCACCACGTGGTACACGGCGAAGTCACTGACCATCACTTCGATGGCAGGCGGAGTTCGGTCACCGGCGTTCGGATAGTCCGTCAAATGCTGCCTGATCTGTTGAAGCGCATTGGCGAGTTCTCCGTGCGACGAATGCATCGGCAGCATGGACAGCAGTGAGGACAACGGCGCTATCGCCCCTTGGGTGTTGGCCATGACCGCCGCCAACGAGACCAGCGCGAGCGCCGTGACGACGACCCCGGCCGTCGCGAGTACGGCCCTGCGTCCCGCTCCGAGCCCGTCGGCCCGGAGAAAGGCTTTCCAGAGCAGAACGGCAAGCGATATCAGCACCGCCAGCAGGCTCGCAGCGATCGCGGCCTTGACCATGTGGTAGTGGAGCCAGTAATCAACAACCCTCTCCAGGCCGGGGGAAAAGCTCCGGTCCCCGGAGTTCCAGTAGGCGACCAACGACGCGGAGAGGCTGTCGATGAAGTGACGCCGGTCGCCGAAGCCGCCGCCCGACATCCTCGCCGCCAATGGGCCGGGGGCGAAGACGAAAGCCGGGACGAGGGCCGCGGCGACGACGACGCGCACAGCGACTGCGCGACCAGGGAAATCTGCGGATCGGGATGGTCCGTGCGTGCCGGCGGGTCGTGACGTGGTTGTCATGCGGACGACCATGTCGCACCGGCGCTCCCCCGGTCACTGTGGTCCGCCATCCACTTGGGGTGTGGCCTGCCATACCCCGGCCATGCGCCGATCCACTGGTCAGCGTCCGCTGACGGCGAGTTCGTTGAAGAGGTGAAGGGGCGGCTCGGACCCGAGCCGCCCCATTTCAGGCGCCGGCGCCGCCGTCGACCGGGACGATCGCGCCGGTCACGTACGAGGCGCGGTCGCTGAGCAGCCAGGCGGCTGCCTCGGCGATCTCCCGGGGCTCACCCATCCGGCCCAGCGGGATCCTGGCGGTCATCCCCTCGATGATGCCGGGAGTGGCCGCTTCCCATTCGTCGATCATTTTCGTGGCGGTGCCGCCGGGGGTGATGCCGTTGACCCGGATACCCGCGGGTGCCAGGTTGACCGCGGCGGTCTCGGTGAGGCTGTTGAGGGCACGCTTCATGGCCCCGTAGGCGGGCAGGGCGGGGTTGGCGCGGCGGCTGCCGATGCTGGAGGTATTGACGATCGCTCCGCCGCCGCCCTGCCGCATGAGGGCGACCTCGGCGTTCATGGCGGTCCAGTGCGCGCGGAAGTTCACGGTGAACTGATTGTCGATGTCCTCGTCGGTGGTGGCGTCGACGGGGCCGGGCTGCTGGATCACAGCACCGTTGTTGAAGGCACCGTCGAGGCGTCCGTGCAGCTCCTCGACGCGGTCGACGGCGGCGCGGATGCTCGTACGGTCGGCGAGGTCCATGGTGACGGCGTCGGCGGTGCCGCCGTCGGCGCGTATCTCCTTCACGATGGTTTCGAGGGCGTCGCTGCCACGGGCGGCGAGCACGACGGCGGCGCCCTCGGAGGCGAAGAGGTGGGCCGCGGCCGCCCCGATGCCGCGGCTGGCGCCGGTGATGAAGATGACCTTGCCGGTGAGCAGGCCGCCGGGTGCATTGTCAGTGGTGTTCGTGTGGTCCGTCATGCCACACAGCGTCAGGCCGCACCCGGACCGGATACAGGCACAGGCTGTACCAGGATCCGCCGTCGCTGCCGCGCGCACACTGGGCATATGGACAAGCAGGAACTCGGGGCATTCCTCCGCACCCGTCGCGAGCGGCTCCGCCCGCAGGACGTCGGGCTTCCCTCCGGGCCGCGACGCCGCACACCAGGCCTACGCCGCGAGGAGGTGGCGGTCCTCGCCCACATGTCCACCGAGTACTACGTCCGCCTCGAACAGGGCAGGGCGCCACGCCCCTCCGGCGACGTCCTGGCCGCGATCGCCGGCGCGCTGCGGCTCACCGACGCCGAGTCCGACCACCTCCATACCCTGGCCGGCACCGCGCCGAACCGCACCGGACTGCACCGGCGCGACGTCCGCCCCAGCGTCCTCGCACTCCTTCAGCGGCTTCCGCAGACGGCCGGCTTCGTGATGTCCGCCGCCTGCGAGATCCTGGCCTGGAACGATCTCGCGGCCGCCCTCATGGAGGACTTCACCCCGCTCGCCCCCGAGGACCGCAACCTCGCCCGCCGGGCCTTCCCCGGACCGCAGCCCGGCGAAGCGAACCTCTACGGGATCTCGGATGCCGCCGACTTCCGGCTGGGCGTTGTGATGCAGCTCCGCACCACCCTCGCCCGTTATCCAGCCGATCCCGCGGTGAGCGGCCTCATCGACGAACTCCGCGACACCAGCCCCGACTTCGCCCGGCTCTGGGACCGCCACGACGTACAGGCCGCGCCGATGCTCACCAAGACCTTCCGCCATCCGACCGTCGGCGACGTCACCGTCGACTGCGACACCCTCACCCTCGCCGACCGCGACCAGTACCTCGTGCTGTTCACCGCGCCGCCGGGTTCCCCCGGCGCCGAAGCCCTCGCCCTGCTGAACGTCCTCGGAACAGAGGCCAGTCACTATCTGCCTTAGCACCACAGCCCGCCGACCGCGAGCACCATCGCCGACAGGGCCGGTCTGCCTACCTCGCCGTCAGCGCGCTGACCAGCCCGTCCAGTCCGCTGCACCGCAAGTCAAAGACATCGGAACTCGTCGGCGGATCCCCGGCCGGTCGCTGAACGTAGGCTGTCCGCATCCCCGTTGCCTGCGCTCCGCGAAGATCCCAGCCATGGGCGGCCACCATGAGCACGCGTTCTGGTGGACATCCGGCGGTGTCGATGGCGAGCCGGTAGACCTCCGGTGCCGGCTTGTAGGCCAGGACGGCTTCGCTGGAAAGGGCTTGGTGCCAGCGCAGCCCGGCATGTGCGTTGAGGCGCAGCAGGGCGGTGCGGCCGGCGTTGGAGAGCCCGAGCACGGGGAATTGCTTCGCCAGCCGTTCGAGGCCGGCGACAGAGTCGTTCCAGGGAGGCAGTCGCTGACCCGCTGTGGCCAGCCGGGCAACGGTCGCCGGACCGGCGAGTCCGGCATGGTCGGCCACCCTCTGAGCTGCCTCTGCATCGATGACCTCGGTGGTGGCGTACGCACGATGCCCTTGCGCGATGCGTTGCTGCTCAAGCTCTACATGCTGCTGCCACAAGGTGAGCAGCTCGTCGACAGACGCATCGTCGGACGCGGGCACGGCCTCGCGAAGTGCCGCTCGAAGCCCGCCGGGTTCGTCGACCATCGTTCCGAGGACGTCGAAGACGACGACCTCGATGTCACAGATCTCGGCCATCCGGTCTCCTGTTCGTGCTGGGCTTCGAACTCCTGTGCAAACGCGCCCTGTTGGCGTAGTCGAGCGGCTCCACACCATACGAGCCGAACCCCCGGTGATCACCGTCGGGTCGGCGTCGGAATTGCCTCCCGATTCCGCCGTGCTTCTGCTGAGTGTTCACGCTCTCTGGAGCGTGCGCGGAAATCCGAAGCGGGCGATCAGTCCCAGGTTGCCGAAGCGGGTGAATGCGCTGATCTGGTTGCCCCGCAGGGTGAGTACAACCAGGCCGTTGGCCCGCCACAGGGGTGCGACGGGGTCTGGGAGGTAAAGGACCAGGGCGGGTTGGCCGTTGGCGCGGGTGGGCACCAGTTTGAGGTCCTGGCCCAGGTGGGCTTGCAGGAGGAATTCGCCGACGGCCTCGGGTCCGCGGAGTTCGAAAGGCTCGGGTGGCATGGTGAGCCTGACGTCGCTGGCGATAAGTGCTACAAGTTCGTCAAGGTCGAGGCGCTCGAACGCGGTGACGAACCGGTCGACGATGGCGGCCTCGGCGGGGGAATGCGGCAACGGCACCTCGTCCGGGTCAGGGGTGGGCGGGAGGTTCGCCCGGGCTCGGATGAGCGCGCTGTTGACGGCTGTCGGGGTGGTGCCAAGAATGCCGGCGGTCTCGGCGGCTGAGAAACCGAGCACGTCCCGGAGCACCAGGACGGTTCGTTGCTGGGGTGGCAGATGCTGCAGGCCCGCCACGAACGACAGAGCGATCGACTCACGTGTCGCGTAGCGCGCCTCGGGGCCCGGGGCCAGGCCGCTCAGGTCGTCCGGGTAGGGCTGCAGCCACCACGGCTCGTCGGACCGCACCGGCCCGCTCCAGCGCGTGTCCTGATCAAGCGGGTCAGCCGGTTGCGGGCGGCGGGATTCGCCGCGCAGGTAGTTCAGGCAACGGGTCGTGGCGATCCGGTACAGCCACGCCCGAAGTGATCGGCCGTCGAACCGGCCGATCGAGCGCCATGCAGCCAACAGAGCCTCCTGAAGCACGTCCTCGGCGTCCTGGACCGATCCGAGAATCCGGTAGCAGTGCGCCTGCAACTCACGTTGATAGGGCTCGATGAGCTCGCGGAATGCCTCGCCGTCGCCGGCCTGGGCACGGGCGAGGGTTCCCTCGGTCATGGCGGACCCGTCCTTTCACCGTCCAAAGGGCATCTCACTACCCACCTGGGCCGGTGGATTGCGCCTCCTGACAGTGCAACACCGCCTGCGGCGCGAATTCATCGGCGAATCGCCACGACGGCCGGTGTTTCAACCTACGGACCTGATGACCAACGAACGGAGGCAGACATGACCGCGACAGACCTCAGCAACGACATCGGCGGCGGCCCGGCCGCCGCATCCGGCCAGGTGCGCAGGTGGCGGGCGTTCTCGCTGCTCGCCGTGGCGTACTTCATGACGGCGGTCGACATGTTGATCGTCAACGTCGCACTGCCGACGATCGGCCATGAGCTGCACTTCGCGCAGGCGGACCTGCAGTGGGTGGTGACCGCCTACGCGCTCACCTTCGGCGGGTTCCTGCTCCTCGGCGGCCGAGCCGCTGACCTGCTCGGGCGCAGGCGCGTGTTCACAGCCGGGCTGGCTCTGTTCACCGCGGCCTCGCTGGCCTGCGCGCTGGCCGCAGGCGGCACGTTTCTGATCATCATGCGTGGTGTTCAGGGCCTGGGCGCCGCCATGGTGCTGCCCGCCGCGCTGTCGATCGTGATGAACATGTTTCCCGAGGGCGCCGAGCGCAACAAGGCACTCGGTCTGTGGGGCGCCATCGGCGCCAGTGGCGCGACCGTCGGCGTGCTGGCCGGCGGCGCCCTCACCCGGTACGCGGGCTGGCCGTACATCTTCTACCTGAACGTGATCGTCGGCGGGGCCGCGCTGCTCCTGACCCGGCGGGTGGTGCCGGAGAGCAGGCTGCACGGAGTACGCCGCCGCTACGACCCCCTGGGCGCCATCAGCGTGACAGGGGCCCTGGTGATCGTGGTCTACGCGGTCTCACAGGCACCGACCGTCGGATGGACAGCCGCCCGGACCGTGGCCCTGCTCACGTCGTCGGCGGTCCTACTGGCCGCGTTCGTGGCCATCGAGGCCACGTCGCAGGCGCCGCTGCTGCCGCTGCGGCTGTTCCGGCTGAAGACCCTCGCCGGGGCCGACGCCGTCGGACTCCTGCTCGGCGCCGGCTTCTACGGGTACATCTTCATCGGCACCCTTTTCATGCAGCAGGTACTCGGATACTCCGCGATGAACACCGGCCTCGCCTGGCTCACCGTGGGCCTGACCGGAGTAGTCCTCGCAGGGCCGGCGCAGATGCTCGTCACCCGCACCTCCATCCGCCTGGTGATGGCGGCCGGACTGACCCTGACCGGAGCCGGGATCCTCTGGGCGACCCGAGCCCCCGCCCATGGCAGCTTCTGGGCGGACCTGGCCGGGCCCCTCTTCCTCACCGGCACCGTCACCTGGATCTTCATCCCGGTATCCATCGGAGCCCTGGTCGGCGTCACCGAACGGGACGCGGGAGTCGCTTCCGGCCTCATCGACTCGTCCCAACAACTCGGCGGCGCGATCGGCATCGCCATCGCCTCCACCGTGGCGGCCACACGAACCCAGGACCTCCACGCCCGAGGCCACTCCATCACCTACGCACTCACCGGCGGATTCCACACCGCCCTGTGGGTCTGCGGACTCATCACCCTGTCCGCCATCCCCATCGCCTTCCTCCTCATCCGGCGCACCGGCATCGCCCAGACCACAACCACCCAGCACCGCCAAGTCCCGCAACCCGCCCCCCTTGACTAACGGGGGATCGGCGCCCGACCTGCGCCGACCGGCGGCCCTGGCCTGGCACCTTCCGCGGCTTGCCGACGGCCCAGCAGATCACCATCGCAGCGGTGACTTCACCGCTCGACCACTCAGAGAAGGAGAACAACGATGCGCAAGCTCATCGAGTCGACGCTCGTCACGCTGGACGGCGTCATCGAAGCCCCTGAGCGCTGGGCCAGTTTCGACGCCGAGGCCTCGGAGCTGTCCCTTGAACAGCTGGACAACCATGAGGCATTCGTCATGGGCCGGATGACCTACGAGAACTTCTACGCGAACTGGGGTCATGTCACCGGCAACCCCTACATCGACCGCATCAACGCCATGCCCAAGTACGTCGCGTCTCGATCGCTGGCGGAGACGAAATGGAACGCCACCCTGCTGGGTCCCGACCCGTCCGGCGCGATCGCGGAACTGAAGAGGCAGCCGGGGAAGGACCTCATCAAGTACGGCACCACTCGTTTCGATGCCACACTCATCCGAGACCACCTGATCGACGAGTTCCGCTTCTGGTTCATGCCCGTCGTGGCCGGCTCAGGGCAACGACTCTTCGAATACGCGGACGCCACGAAGCTGGGCCTCAGGCTCACCGACGAGAAGCGACTGCGGAACGGGTCGGTCATCCTCACCTATGTGCCGCGCGCGTAGATCGTCGGCAGGGTGGCCTTGCGGGTGCCCGCCCGCCGTCGCGGGTTCGCGTCCCTGCTCTCCGGCGTATGACGGGCCCCGAGGTGCTGGAGACGACCCAGGCGGAAGCCCCGGCCGCGACGGCCTACCGGTGACCGCACAATAGGCCGTGTGGTCCACGTACCGATCGGCCGTCATCTGCTCCGTGCCAAGGATCTCGCGGACGCCCGCTACAGCGAGCCGCTCACCGTCGCCGACATGGCTGCGGCCGCCGCGCTGTCCCCCGCCCACTTCAGCCGCCGCTTCAAGGCAGCGTTCGGCGAGTCGCCGCACCAGTATCTGCTGACCCGCCGCCTCGAACGGGCCGCCGACCTGCTGCTTGCGACCGACTGGACGGTGGCCGCGATCGGCGTCGCCGTCGGCGCGCAGAGCATCGGCTCGTTCACGACGAGTTTTCGCAGGATGTACGGGACGACCCCGCAGGCCTACCGGGCGGCTCATCCGCCCGCCGCACGGCATGTGCGCATCCCCCGCTGTGTGGCGATGGCCTATGCACGGCCTCAGCACCGCACGTTTCGAGAAGACACCGCATCGCCGACTCCCTAGCGTCGTCCCCAGGCAATCGACCAAGGAGCGGACATGGCCACGATCAAGATCGCCAATGCTCAGTTCTGGGTGCACGACCAGGACGAGGCGCTTGAGTTCTACACCACCAAGCTCGGTTGGGAGGTCAGGGCGGACGTGACGATGGAGGCGTGGAGCTTCCGCTGGTTGTGTGTCGCCCCGCCCGGCGCGGACGGACCTGCGCTGGTGCTGATGCCCGTACCGGGGCAGCCGATGCTGGACGAGGCGAGCAGTGCCCAGCTGTCCGATCTGGTGGCCAAGGGCGCGGGCGGCACGCTGTTTCTGGAGACCGACGACTGCAAGGCCGCCTATGACGAGCTGTCCGCCCGAGGTGTCGAGTTCAACGACCCGCCGACAGTGCAGCCGTACGGAATCGACACGTCTTTCCGCGACCCCTCGGGCAACAACATCCGGCTCACACAGGTAATGGAATTCGATCCGGATCGGCACTCATCCGGCGCAGAAGGCCGCCCCCTCCGCCTGGCCGCACACCGGCTGCCGGCGGGGACATCAGGGACATGATGAGGGGTACCCCTCATGTGGAGGTCCATGATGTTCGAGGCAGGCGACATTCGTGAATGGCGTGGTCACGGCGTGGTCGACCCCCGCGGTCACAAGATCGGCACCCTGGAGGCCGTCTACGTCGACACAGCGACCGACGAGCCCTTCTTCGCGACGGTGACCGTGGGTCTTCCCACCCGCCGCCGCCTGGTCTTCGTGCCGCTCTGCGGTGCGACCGTCGGACCGGGCTATCTCAAGATCGCTCACCCCAAGGACGTGGTGAAGAAGGCTCCCGCGATCGACACCGACGGTGAGTTGCCTGCCACGGACGAGCCGGAGATCTTCGCACATTACGAACTCGACTACGCCCCGGGAGCAGGCGGTGAACGCCGCCTGGCCCGGCGCTGAGCCGCCGTTGAGAAGGCGATGAACCCACTGGAGCGCCGATGAGTCTCTTTCTGTTCCTCATCCTCGTGGCCCTCGTTCTGGGCATCATCGGATTCGCCGCGCACGGTCTGTTCTACCTGCTGATCATCGGGGCCGTCGTGCTGCTCGCCGACCTCACGTACGGCGCTGTGCGCTTCCGCCGTGGCGGCCGAAAGCACCGCCTGGCGCGCTGACTGCGACAGCCGCGGCGAGGGTCGGCCATCTCTCGCCCTCGCCGCCGGGATCGTGCCTGGTCAGATGTCGTCCAGGCGGCGGATGTCCTCCTCGTCCCAGGTCCGGGTGTCGCGCGGCTGGGTGTAGGGCTCGGCCTCGGGCGGGTGACCGCCGGCGATGGCCCGCTGCCGCACGCTCTCGGCATCGAACTCCAGGCCCAGGAGGATCGCGAGGTTGCTGATCCACAACCAGACGAGGAAGACGATGACGCCGGCCATGGTGCCGTAGGTCTTGTTGTACGACGCGAAGTTGGCGACGTAGAACGCAAACCCGGCGGAGGCGGCCAGCCAGATCGCCAAAGCAAGCAGACTGCCTGGTGTGATCCACCGGAAACCCTTGACCTTGGCGTTCGGGGTGGCCCAATACAGGATCGCGATCATGATGGAGACCAGCAGCACCAGAACGGGCCACTTGGCGATCGACCACACCGTCAGCGCGGTGTCCCCGATCCCGAGCGCCTGCCCGGTCTGGCGGGCCAGCCCACCGGTGAAGACGACGATCAGCGCGCTCATCACCGCCAGCACCATGAGCACGGCGGTCACACCGATGCGCACCGGCAGGATCTTCCACACCGGCCGGCCCTCCGGCATGTCGTAGACGGCATTCGCAGCACGGATGAAGGCGGCCACGTACCCGGATGCCGACCACACCGCCAGCACGATCCCGACCAGGGCCATCACCGAGCCGGTCCCGGAGTTGTTCTGCAGCTGCTCGACGGCTCGCGTGATGATGTCCCGTGCCGAGCCGGGAGCCAGCTGCCTGAGGTTGCTGAGCACCCTGTCGGTGGCCGACCTGCCGGTGATCCCCAGCAGGGAGACCAGCACCAGGAGGGCCGGGAACAAGGACAGCACGCCGTAGTAGGTCAGTGCCGCGGCCCGGTCCGCCAGTTCGTCGTCCTTGAACTCCTTCAGGCTGCCTTTGAGTACGGCGGCCCAGGCCCCCTTCGGCAGCTTCGCCGGCGTGTCCGGAGCGGCCCGTTCGACCTCCCGGTCCGGTCCTGCCTCCTCCGGCGACGGCGCCCGGGGAGCCGGGGCATCGTGAGGGTCGTCCTGGTGTTTCCGGCCTGGAAGGTGCAGCTTGGTCATACCCGCCGGGTATCCCCATGGCGCACGCTCAAGCCGACGCGCGCCTGCCATTGACCGGGATCGCTTGAGCCGGCATCGGCCGTGGCCGGTCGATCAGCTCGCGGGCCTGCCCTTATCGGCTCGGCGCTCGGGTCTGTCGGGTGGGTCGAGGGTGAATACGGTGATCCACTCGGCGTCCGCGGCGTGGTGGCCGAGGCCGGTCAGGGTCTCGGCGGCGGCACGCATGTGGCCGGCGCCGTAGACGACGGCGATGGTGAACGGGGCGGTCCGTCCCGCGTAAGCCCGGTCGAGGTCGGTGAGGGCCTTGGCCAGCAATCGGTCGCGGCGGCGGAGAACCAGGTCGTCCAGGCCCGGCCAGAAGTCCGCCACGGCCTCCTCGCTCTCGCTCATCAGGTCCTCGACCGCGAGGTGCCGGGCGAGCCAGCGACGCGTCCCCAGCAGCCGCATGCCTGCTGTCATGGCCGGCACGACCGTGGCCACCATCGCGCGTTCTTTCAGTGGCAGCCGACGAAACCCTTCCTGGAATTGCGCACCGCTCATGTCGGGGCAGACCACGGGCAGTCCGAGCGCCTCGAAGTCGATGTCCTGCACGACCAGTCCCAGGCGTTCACTACCGTCCAGCCGCCGGTACGAGGCGACCAGCGAGTCGGCGCCGGGCGAGCCTTCCCCGACTCCTTCGGCGACCACCAGGTCGCAGCCGCGACGCAACCGTGCCGCCACTTCCCGGTAGAAGGCGGCCTCCCCGAGGTGAACCATGGGAAAGATCACGAAGGTCAGCCCTGACCCCGGCCGCGTGAACCTGATGACGGCCGATCGCACCCCGGCCAGGCCGGTCACCTCGATGAACTGCACACCCGCCCCCTTCGCCCCCGCCTCTCCCCCACAACCACGCCAGAAGTGCCTCTGCGGGTTGCTCCCGGCTCACTGTCGCGGGGCGCGGCCGGTGGGGGCGTCGAAGGCGAGCCGCTACGTCCGCTCGCCGGGCGTTGCCGACGTTCGGGCTGTAGTGGCGTGTCCCGCGTCCGTCGAGGCTTCCGCTGCGGATGAGGTGATCACCTCGGAGCGGCGGCCTCCCCGGTCCATGAGGCCGCCCGTGACAGCGAGGCCGAGGCCCGCCACCGCAAGGGCGGCGCCGACGAGATCGGGGGAAGCCCAGCCCCAGCCTGCGGAGATGGCCAGTCCGCCGAGCCAGGCGCCGCCCGCGTTGGCCAGGTTGAAGGCGGAGTGGTTGGAGGCCGCGGCCATCGTGGGCGCGTTCTTCGCCTTGGCCATGAGGAGCATCTGGATGGGCGTGGTGACGAAGGCGCCCATCGCACCGATGAAGGTGATCGTCACCAGGGCCGGGACCGTGCTGTGGACTGTGAAGTAGAAGGTCACGAGAGCTGCGGCGAGCAGGGCAAGGCCCCCGTAGAGCGTCGGGCGCAGGGCACGGTCCGTGAGGGGGCCTGCGGTCAGCGTGCCCAGCGTCATGCCGACGCCGTACAGCGCGAGGACCAGGGTGGTCGAGGAGTCGGAGATGCCCGTCAGGTGCGTCAGCATCGGCACCAGGTAGCTGTAGACGGCGAAGAACCCGCCGAATCCGACCACGGCCGTGCCCAGGCCGATCGCGACCTGCCTGTTCCCCATGGCCCGCACCTCGTGCCGGATACCGGACTGGGCGCCTCGTGGCTGGTGAGGGACGAAGAGGGCCAGGGCGGCGAGGGCGACGAGGCCGATGACGGCGACGGCACCGTACGCGGACCGCCAGCCGAACTGCTGACCGAGAGCGGTTCCGGCGGGCACGCCGACGATGTTCGCGACGGTCAGTCCGAGGAACATCTTGGAGACGGCGCGGGCAGCTCGCTCGGGGGCGACCAGTCGGGAGGCGACGACCGCGCCGACCCCGAACAGTGCGCCGTGCGGCAGCCCCGCCAGGAAACGCGCGGCGAACAGCAGACCGAAGTCAGGTGCGAGCGCGGAGGCGATGTTGCCGACCACGAACAGTCCCGACAGGAGCAGCAGGAGCCGTTTGTGCGGTATGCGCGCACCGATGCCGGTCAGCACGGGGGCACCGACGACGACACCGAGCGCATACGCCGACACGAGGTTGCCGGCGTGTGGCACCGACACACCCACGCCGTCGGCGATCTGGGGCAGCAGCCCCATCGTGGCGAATTCGGTGGTGCCGATGCCGAAGGCGACGACAGCCAGGGCCAGCAGAGCCAGAGGCATGGTGCGGGTGAACCTTTCAACGCAAGCGTGCAGCGACAAGGAAGCGGAGAACCGCCGAGGTCGTCCAGAACCCACGGCCGGCCGCGTCGAGCACCATTGCCCTGCGCATCCCCGAACAGGGCAAGCCCATGAACAGTGCAGCACCGGCAGGAGACCGCGCATTCCAAGATCGAGCCGCACTTCGACGTGATCTACGTCATGACGGTGCCTGCCGGTCGGACGGTGATGTGTCGTGTCCGACCGGCCGGCACCGATGCGCCGATGAAGCCGCCTGCGCCCGCTCGAGGCGGCGTGCCTACGCAGCTTCAGCCGGTGTAGGCGGCGAAGATCTTCCCGAACTCGTAGGGGGACTGCGGGATGTTGGTGCACTGGTAGAGCGCGCCCGTGCAGGCGTTGCGGTCCCGGGTGGCCTCCCAGAAGGCGAGCTCTCCCAGGTGCTTGCCCTGGGCGAAGGAGACCAGCTGGCGGGCGTCGGCCTGGTCGTAGATGTGGCCGTCGTCGTTCTGTCCGAGCATCGGTGTCACTCCGACCATCGCCCAGAGCCGGGCGTCGGTCCTGCTCGGGTAGAGCGACTTCAGTTGGGTGAAGGTGCTCTGTGCGGCTTGGACGGCGGCGTCGCCGTAGTCGACGCCGCGGTAGTAGTCCATGGCCATGACGTTCACGAGGTCCAGGTCGACGCCGGCGTCGCGCGCCGACTGCACCACGTTCAGGCCGTCCGCGGTGAGCCCCTCCGGGAGGACGGGCAGCGTCAGCGAGATCCGCAGCCCCGGGTGGGCCTGCTGCAGGCGTGCCAGGGCCTGGGAGCGGCGGGCGACGGAGGCCGGGTCCGCGGAGGCCGCGCCCTCGATGTCGAAGTCGACGTACTTCAGGCCGTAGGCGGTCACCACCGCGTTGTACTCGGCGTACAGCGCGTCCACCGAGCCGCAGGCCTGGGCCAGTTCGATTCCGCTGGCGCCACCGAAGGAGACCTTCACGTCTCCCCCGGCGGCCCGGATGGTGTCGATCTGGTCCTTGGCCCAGCCGTCGCGCGGGTCGTAGGCGTTGAACCACATGGCCTTGCAGCCGGAGGCGGTGATGAAGGCCATCGAGTAGTTCTTCACGCCGCTCGCGGAGGCCATGTCGGGCATGCTCGGCGTGGGCCACGCTCCCATGTCGATGTACGGCGCGGTGAACAGGCCGCCGCTCGGCTGCTGACCGCCGGTGGTGGTCGTGCCGCTGACAGCCGCGGAGTAGGCGGACACGTTGCCCGCGGCGTCGCGGGCCCGCACGCGGAAGGCGTAACTCGTGGCGGCCTGCAGGCCGGTGGCCGTGTAGGAGGTGCCGGTGACGGTAACGGGCGTGCCACCGTCGCGTGAGATCTCGTATCCGGCGACGGATCCGGAGTCGTCGGTCGCGGCGCTCCACCGCACGGTCAGGGAGGAGGCGGTCGCGGAGCCTACGGTCACCGCAGACGGGACGCTGGGCGGGGTGGTGTCGGTGCTCGAACCACCCGTGCAGGATGCGCCGTTGAGCTTGCAGCCGGTGGGCGTGCCGGTGCCGTTGGACACCCATCCGAAGGAAGTGGACGCGCCCGGCGCCAAGGTGCCGTTGTACTCACGGTTCTTGAAGGTGTAGTGGTTGCCGCTCTGGGTGAGCAGTGCGTCCCAGTACGAGCCGACGGTGGTGCCGGAGGGCAGGTCGAACTCGACGCTCCAGCCCGACAGGGTGGTGCTGCCGGCGTTCGTGATGGTGTATGCGCCTTGGTAACCGCCGTCCCACGTCGATGTCCTGGAGAATGCCGCGTTCGGTGGGCCCGCGGCGGAAGCGGGTGGGGCCAGGACCAGGAGGAGCAGCCCGGCGAACAGGGTGAGAAGTACCGATGGTCTTCGCATGTGCTGCCTCCACTGGGGGGTGGGCGCGTGAAGCCGCAGAGTTGGTCCATACCAATCCTCTGGCATGTACATACTCAGCCATGGGCCGGCCGTCAAGCCATACGCCCGGCGCGGGAGATGGTGTGGAGGCATGGCGACCTCGGCGGGAAGGACGCGCGAGATCGACACGCGCCCGCTCCTCACCGGTTCACACGACCGGAAAGATCCCTCGCCGCGCTTCGTCGGCTCCCTGGTCGCACAGACAGCGGAACCCGGGTGTGCGCCGGTCACGAGGGCGAGTATCTCGGGTGCCGCTTCACGCAGGCTTGCGAAGTGGCGGTGCACGCCGTCCACCGCGACCGGAGCGTTGACACCCCAGACCTTCGTCCCGGCCCGCAACCCGGACTCGACCCCGGAGGGCGGGGCCGTCCTCTTCGAACGAGTGCCGCGCCGGATGCTGGGGCGGGTCAACGCGCTCGGTGACTCGCTGGCCTGGGCCGGTATCCCTCTCGGCGGGCTGCTCGCCGGGGCGGCGGTGGCCTCCGTCGGCCTGGTGCCGGTGCTGCTCGCTTGCGGGACCGTGTACTTCCTCACCACGAACCTCACGGGACTGCGGCCGGAATGGCGCGAGATGGACCGCGCCCGCAGACGAGGCGTCGTCACTCCGCACACCGACGAAGACGCTCCACGCGGCAGCGTGAACGTCACGACATGACGTGCACAGGAGGGGCGACCCCCTTCCGCTTCCTGCCTCCCACGTGCCATGACCGGCTCCTGCCGTCCTCGGGGCGGGCATTAACCTGGCCGTACTGCTGTTCCACGAGAGGACGCCTGCACAGCAGCCCCGACCGGCGTCACCCCGGAACAGTCGAGAACGGAACGGGCGACATGAGCGACACACAGACCGGCGACCGCATACGGGCCGCTGTACCGACTCCGGACAGCGACCTGCTCGAGCGGATACGCCGGCACCGGCGGCACACCCTGGAACTGCTGACCGTCTGCGCCGTCGCTCTCGTCCCCTGGACCGTGCTGCTGGGGGTGACCCTGCCCTCCGGGTACCAGGTCCACCACTGGCGCGTCACGTGGGTGGGATTCGACGTCCTGCTCGTGGTCGCGATGGCCTCCACCGCCCTTCTGGGATGGCTGCGGCACCGCGCCGTCATCCTGGCGGCTCTCGCAACGGCCCTGCTGCTGATCTGCGACGCGTGGTTCGACGTGTCTCTCGCCTTCGGTACCTCGGAGATCTGGCTGTCGGCGGCGCTGGCCGTGTGCGCCGAACTGCCCCTGGCGTTCTATCTGATCCGCCGGGTGATGGGGATGATCTCGCTGGCGCAGTGGCCCTCCGCCAAGGCCGTGGCGTGCAGCGACGAGCAGGCCACCGACCTGGACGCCTGAAGGGTCCGCTGCACGGCGGCCGTCTGCCGGGCCGGAGTTCAGCTCGTGGGCTGCTGCGACCTGGACGTGACCGTCTCCGGGTGCGGATACGAGGGTGCCACTCGCAGCAGGCGGGCCGCCCAGCCGGGCAGGTGCCAGTTCCACGGGCCGAACAGCGAGACCAGTGACGGAACCAGCAACATCCGCACGATGGTCGCATCCAGAAGGATGCCGATGCCGAGGCCCGTCGCCAGCGTCTTCAGATCAGTACCGGGGCCGGAGGCGAGCGCGGCGAAGGCGAGGAAGAGGATCAGCGCGGCGCTGGTGACCAGCCGGCCGGTGCGGCCGATCCCCTCGATCACGGCGGCGTCGGTGGAGCGGCCGGTGTCGTACTCCTCGCGGATGCGGGAGAGGATGAACACCTCGTAGTCCATGGACAGTCCGAACAGGAACGCGAAGACCATCAGCGGGATCCAGAAGGTGATCGCGCCGGTGGCCGCGATGCCGAAGACCGCGTCGGAGCCGTGACCGTCCTGCCAGAAGATCACCATCAGGCCCAGGGTCGCCGCGAGTGAGATCAAGTTCAGCAGGACCGCCTTGAGCGGCAGCAGCAGGGAGCGGAAGGCGCGCACCAGCAGGACGTAGGTCAGCAGCGCGATGATCGTGAGCATCAGCGGGAAGTTGCCGTAGACGGCGTGCATGAAGTCGATCTGTGCCGCGCCGATACCGGCGACGCCGACGACGCCGGGCAGGCCGTCCGCTGCGGTCTTGACCCGTTTGACGACGCCGACGCTCTTCGAGTTCACGGTCTCGTGGTCGGGAACGACGACGACGATGCTCTGCCCGGCGCGGTTGCCGGCCGGCCCGGAGGGCACGAGCACGCTGCTCACACCGTCGATCTCGGCGAACCGGGCGGCGGCCGTGCGGGCCTGGTCGGTGCGGACCAGCACCTCCATGGGGGTCAGGGCGCCGGTCGGCACACCGCCCCGCTCCAGGGTCTGCAGGCTCTCGTAGGCCGGTCCGCTCTTGGCCAGCGACTCGGAGGAGGCAAGCCCGATCTTGATGCCGAGGAAGACTCCGGTCAGGGCGAAGAGCGTGCCGAGCGCCACGGCGGCCGCGATCCAGCGGCGTCGTACGACAGCGGTGGTCCACCGGCTCCAGAAGCGGCTGGCCCGGTTCTCGTGCCGGATCTTCGGCCAGTCGACCTTCGGCCCGATGCCGCCCAGGATCGCCGGGGTGAGCGTGAGCGTCGTCAGCACGCTCGCGAGGGGGATGAGTGCTCCGCCGTAACCCATGCTCCGCATGAACGGGACCGGCAGGACCACCAGCGCCAGCAGACCGATCGCGACGGTGACACCGCTGAACAGCACGGCGTGCCCGGCGCGCTCCATCGCGACGACGACCGCGTCGTGGTTCTCCCGGCCGTGGTCGCGCTCCTCGCGCCAGCGGGTGACGAACAGCAGCGAGTAGTCGATCGCCACACCGAGGCCGATGAGGGCGACCAGGAACTGCACGATGAACGACACATCGGTGGCGTAGGTGAGCGGCAGCAGCATCACGAAGGTCGCGAGGATCGACACCGCGGCCACCACCAGCGGCAGCAGGGCCAGGAAGGACGCGAACACGAAGGCGAGTACGGCCAGCGCCCCGACGGCGCCGAGGAGCGTCTCCCCGAGGACGCCCGGCCCGCCGCCGTTGTCGCCGCCGGAGGCCAGCACATCCTCCCCCGTCACGCCGACCACAGCGCCCGCCGGCACGGCGTGCTGTGCCGCCGACCGGATCGGATCGGTCAGGAGCTTCTGGCTGGGTGACGGGTTGAACCGGTAGAACACCAGGGCGTAGGCCGTGCGGTCGTCCTTCGTCCGGAACGCCTTGTCCCCGGTGTTCGCCTCGTCGATCACGCGCAGGCCGGGGGCTGCTGTGCCGACGGCTGTGAACGCCCGCCCGACGTCGCTCTCGTGACCGGTGATCTTCTGTCCTGCGGGGAGTGTGACCGAGACCAGATAGGGGTTCGTGTCACCGCCGCTGCCGAACGCGTGCTCGATGCGGTGAGCCGTCACCGTGCCGGGTTGGCCCGGCAGGGAGAAGTCGATCGTCAGCCGGTCCGTCGTCCGGCCGGCCAGCAGGATGCCGGCGACGAGCACCAGTCCCCAGAACGCCACAACCGCCTTGCGATGCCTCAGAACGAACTCGGCCCACCGTCGCATACCCGGACCTTCCCCACGTTTAGGTTGCGGGAGTTTAGCGCTGCGCCCCCTTCCTTCACTATCAGGTGGATCGACGAAGTTTGCGCGATCCGGTGTCCGTGTCGGCCTGAGCCGTCGTACGGGCGCTCGGCGGGCGGTGGTCTCAGCTCCGACCGGTCAGCCCCCTCCCAGGGCACCAGGGCTGCCCGCGCCGGAGAAGATCACGCCGGGGTGGGCCGGTGTCTGGTTGAGGACCCACAGTCCGATCAGGGTGGCGAGGGTGAAGACCACCGCGATCAGGGCGGCCAGCACGAGGCGGCGGCGCCGCTCGCGGCGCAGCCAGTCGCCGCGGGCCGTGCGGTAGGCGTCGGGGGCGGCCTGCACACCGTCGGCCAAGGCCTCAAGGGCCTCGCGCAGCTCCTGTTCGGTGCCGTCGTGTTCCGTGCGGTCCGGTGAGGTGTCGTTCATCGCCGGGCCTCCATCACCTGGCTCAGCGCGGCGATGCCGCGCGCGGTGTGTGTCTTGACCGAACCGCAGGAGATGCCCATGGCGGCGGCTATCTCGCTCTCCTTGAGTCCGAGCCAGTGACGCAGGACGAGTGCCTCGCGCTGCCGTGCGGGCAGCTGCTGCAGCGCGTCGATCAGGGCGCGCTGGTCGTCGTGGAGCAGGGCGGTACTCTCCGCGGAGGCGACCAGATCGCTCGGCGGTCCTTCGACGTGCTTGCGGGCGACCTGCAGATGACGTATCCGCATCCGGGTCAGATTGCAGACCGTGGAGCGCAGATAGGCCTCGGCCGCCCCGGGCTCCCGCAGTCGGCGCCACTTGCGGTAGATCTGGTAGTACGCCTCGGCGACCACGTTCTCCGGGTCGTCGGCGCCCAGGAGCACCGCCAGGCGCAGCATCGACGCGTAGTGCACCTCGAACAGACGGGCAAGGGCGGCCTCGCGCTCCAGATCGGCCGGGTCCCGCGGTGCGGGTGTGAGGGCCTCGGGAGCGTCGGGCGGTGCGGCCGTGGGCTGCGGGATGCGTGGTTCGGTGACCGCGGCCGCCACGGCCTGCGGCAGCGTCACGCGGGGGTGCTGTCTGCGTCTCACGGGTTGTTCGCTCCCGTCTCGGGGCGCCGCCTGACGGTCAGGCGGGACGGCAGGTGGGTGGCGTCGGCGCCGCGCGGAACGCCGAGGCGTTCGAGGGCCGCGGTGCCGGCCACGGCGACAACCAGGTTGAGCAGGAGCGCCGCGAGGCCGGCGTAGACCTGCAGCGGCCGCTCGCCGAAGCCGAGGGGCACGACGGACGAGAAGCCCTCTCGCACCACCAGGTAGGTGCCGCAGGCCATGCCGACGGCCCAGCCGGCCAGCAGCGCCCGCGGATGCAGACGACCGGTGAACAGGCCGATCGCCACCGCGGGGAAGATCTGCAGGATCCACACCCCGCCGAGCAATTGGAGGTTGATCGCGTCCTGATCGCGCAGCCCGAACACGAAGGCGACCGCGCCCACCTTCGCGGTGAGCGACACCGCCCGGGCGATACGTACCTGCCGCTTGGGCGTGGCCGTCGGGTTGACGTACTCGACGTACACATTGCGTACGAAGCTGGTCGCGGCGGCGATCGACATCACGGCGGCCGGTACCAGCGCCCCCACGGTGATCGCGGCGAAGACGAGTCCGGCCAACGGCGCCGGCATCAGCCGGTCCACGAGCATCGGTACGGCCGCCTCGGCGCCGCCCTTCGGCGCCCGTACTCCCGCCGCGAGGGCGGCGATGCCGAGGAAGCCGAAAAGGGCGAGCAGCCCCGTCCAGGCGGGCAGCGCCACGGACACCTTGCGGAGTGTGCGCGGGCCGTCGGCGGCGAAAGCGGCCGTCAGGACGTGCGGGTACATCAGCAGCGCCAGCGCCGAGCCCAGGGCGAGGGTGGCGTAGGCGGGCTGCTGCTGGGGCGACAGCAGCAGGGCGGAGTGGGCCGCGTCCGTGCCGCCGAGGCGTCGCGCTGCGCCGTCGAAGACCGC
Organism: Streptomyces sp. NPDC001157; assembly: GCF_053598255.1. Taxonomy (NCBI): domain Bacteria; kingdom Bacillati; phylum Actinomycetota; class Actinomycetes; order Kitasatosporales; family Streptomycetaceae; genus Streptomyces; species Streptomyces sp. NPDC001157. The sequence goes on along the minus strand of NZ_JBSFJW010000030.1, from coordinate 4,697 downwards.
GCCGGGGCCGCCGAGCCGTTCCAGGACCAGCCAGCACACGGCGGTGACCGACACGAAGACCGCGCCGGCCTTGAGCGCCGAGATGACCGTGGGTGCCCGCAGTCCGTGCCGGTAGGTGGCCACCGCGAGCCCCGCGAACAGCGCCACCATCACCAGGTCGCCGGTCACGCCCCGCGGGTACACGCCCCCGGCCGTCAACACCGCCCGTATGCCGAGCAGTTGGAGCGCCAGATACGGCATCGTGGCGAGGATCCCGGTCAGCGCGACCACCAGGGCCAGCGGCGGCGACCCGTAGCGGCCGCGCACGAAGTCGGCGGCGGTGATGTAGCCGTGCCGGCGGGCCACCGTCCACAGACGGCTCAGCAGGACGAAGGCGATCGGGCAGACGATCACCGTGTACGGCACGGCGAAGAAGGCGGGCGCCCCGTTGCCGTAGGCGAGTCCCGGTACGGCGGTGAAGGTGTACGCGGTGAAGATCGTGCCGCCCAGCAGCAGCCAGGTCCACACGGGGCCGAGGCTGCGGTCGGCCAGCGCCCAGCCCTCCAGGGACGGCAGCCGGTCGGTGGGGTGCAGACGGCGTGCGGTGACGGCGAGCAGCGACGCTCCGCCGATCACGGCGAGGAACGTCGCGGTCATGGCACCGTCCGCCATGGGTCACCGTCCTTGGTGTGCCTGAGCCCTTGCCGAAGAGTTGCGCACGCGGCCCGTTCCGATGACAGAGAACCGGCGGGAAATCTCCCGGACATCCGCTGTCAACCACTTCCGGGGGGTGGGCAACTCTTGCACAGACCGACAGCGACGGGGAGAGGAGCGCAGGTCATGGCACGGACCGGTCAGCACCGACCACGGCGCGTCGCGATCGCCGTACTGCTCCTCGCACCCGCCGCGGGTCTGTTGTGGGTCCCCTGGTACGCCGGTGCGAGCCCGCGGCTGGCCGGGACGCCGTTCTTCTACTGGTACCAGCTCGCGTGGGTGCCGGGCTGCGGCCTGTGCCTGCTCGCCGCTTATGCGCTGACCAGGCACGACCGTCACGGTCCCTGATCCGTACAGCTCTTTCTGTCACTTGATCGCCCTTTGATCACCCTTGAGGTGAGGAGCCGCCATGCCCACGTCCGCCATGCCCGGAACCGGTCTCCCGGTGCCGCCACGTCCGGGCCGCTCCCGCATGTCCCCGCGGTCGGTCCTGCTGTGGACCACCGTCTCGCTGCTGGGCGCGGTCGCCTGGGGAGTCCTCGCGCTCGCCCGCGGCGAGAAGATCTCCGCCGTGTGGCTGGTCGTCGCCGCGCTCGGCTCGTATGCCATCGCCTACCGCTTCTACTCGCGCTTCATCGCCCGCCGCGTCCTGCGGCCGGACGACAGCCGGGCCACGCCGGCCGAGCGCCTGGAGGACGGCGTCGACTTCCACCCCACCGACCGGCGGGTGCTGCTCGGCCACCACTTCGCCGCGATCGCCGGCGCCGGACCGCTGGTGGGACCGGTCCTTGCGGCACAGATGGGGTATCTGCCCGGCACGCTGTGGATCGTGGCCGGGGTGATCTTCGCCGGGGCCGTGCAGGACATGGTGGTGCTCTTCCTGTCCATGCGGCGCGACGGCAGGTCCCTCGGGCAGATGGCCCGTGACGAGATCGGCCGGGCAGGCGGAGCCGCCGCCCTGATCGTCGTCTTCGCCATCATGATCATCCTGCTGGGCGTGCTGGCACTCGTGGTCGTCAACGCGCTCGCCCACTCCCCCTGGGGCACCTTCTCCGTGGCGATGACCATCCCCATCGCCCTGTTCATGGGTGTCTGGATGCATCGCATCCGGCCCGGCCGGGTCGTCGAGGCCAGCCTCATCGGAGTGGCGCTGCTGCTGCTCGCGATCGCCGGCGGCAGCTGGATCCAGAACTCCTCGCTCGCAGACGTCTTCACCCTGAGCCCGACGACGCTCGTGTTCTGTCTGGTCGGATACGGCTTCGTCGCCTCCGTCCTGCCGGTGTGGATGCTGCTCGCGCCCCGCGACTACCTCTCCACCTTCATGAAGATCGGCACCATCGTGCTGCTCGCGGTCGGCGTCGTGGTCGCCGCCCCGGTGCTGCGGGCCGACGCGGTCAGCAAGTTCGCCTCGACCGGCGCCGGGCCCGTGTTCGCCGGGGCGCTGTTCCCCTTCCTCTTCATCACCATCGCCTGCGGCGCCCTGTCCGGCTTCCACGCCCTGGTCTCCTCCGGCACGACTCCCAAGCTGATCCAGAAGGAGTCCCAGGTCCGGATGATCGGCTACGGCGCGATGCTGATGGAGTCGTTCGTGGCGATCATGGCGCTGATAGCGGCGGCGACCCTGGAGCCGGGCCTGTACTACGCGATGAACGCACCGGCAGGCTTGCTGGGCACGACCGCCGAGTCCGCCTCGCACGCGGTCGCGGGCCTGGGCTTCACCATCACCCCCGACCAGCTGACGCACGCCGCCGGGGCCGTGGAGGAACAGTCCCTGATCGCCCGCTCCGGCGGTGCACCGACCCTCGCCGTCGGCATGTCGGAGATCTTCTCCGGCGTCTTCGGCGGCACGGCGCTCAAGGCCTTCTGGTATCACTTCGCGATCATGTTCGAGGCGCTGTTCATCCTCACCACCGTCGACGCGGGCACCCGGGTGGGCCGCTTCATGCTGCAGGACATGCTGGGCAACGTCGTCAAGCCGCTCGGCCGGGTCAACTGGAAGCCGGGCATCTGGCTGTGCAGCGGTCTGGTCGTGGCCGCCTGGGGCTACTTCCTCTACACCGGGGCCACGGATCCCCTCGGCGGAATCAACCAGCTGTTCCCGCTCTTCGGCATCGCCAACCAGCTCCTCGCCGCCGTCGCCCTCACCGTGTGCACCACGGTCCTGATCAAGTCCGGGCGGTTGCGCTGGGCCTGGGTCACCGCCGTCCCGCTGGCCTGGGTGGTCGCGGTCACCTTCACCGCCGGCTGGCAGAAGATCTTCTCCGACGACCCCAAGGTCGGCTTCTTCGCCCAGCGGGCGCGCTACGCCGACGCCGTCGACGCCGGTCAGGTCCTGCCGCCCGCGAAGAGCCCCACCGATATGCACACCGTGGTGGCCAACTCCACCGTGGACGGCGTCCTCATCGCCCTGTTCCTGCTGCTGGTCGCCGTGGTGATCGTCAACGCGGCGGTGGTGTGCGCACGGGCCGTACGGTCGCCGCATCCACTGCCGACGACCGAGGCGCCGTACGTCGAGTCCCGCATCGACCGGCCCGAGCAGGCCGGCGAACCGTTGGTGGGGGCGGGCTCATGAACCCTCGGGCCTGGGCGCGGAGCGTGCGCTGGTATCTGCGTGAGCTGACCGGAGAGGCGGAGTACGACCGCTACTGCGAGCGGCACCGGCGTCACCACCCGCTCGCTCCGGTGCCCACCCGCCGCGAATATCAGGTGCTCCGTGCTCTCCACCGGGAGGACCATCCGCACAGCCGCTGCTGCTGACGCCTTCGGCAACGGCTGTGACGGGGCGGGTGCGCGTCCCTGCGTGATGCGCACCCCTCCCGTGGGCGTGGAAGGCGCGTTCACGGTCGCGGGCGGGAGCGCGGGGCCATCTCGATGCTGAGTTGTGTGCCCAGTTCCGCAAAGCCCAGTGCGGCCGCAACGCGCCGGGAGGCCGGGCGCCGGGCGCGCCATTGCGGCAGCAGCCCGGCAGCCAGGGCGTGTGCGACCGTTGCGGAGCCTGTCACCCGGGCAAGCCCGCGCCCGCGCGCCTGTGGTGCGGTCAGCACGCTGATGTGGGCGGTGCTGGACGGCCAGACACGGTAGCCGGCAGCGGCGACCACCCGACCGCGCTCACGGACCACGAACGCGGGCGACGTGATCTCGTCCAGGCCCGCCTCACTGGCGTCCTCGGACCCAGCTGCCTCTTCCAGGATCCTCAACTCCTGGTCATCGGCGGGTAGTTGGTCCACCCTCGACGCACCAGGGTGCACGGGCCGGAAGCGTTCCGGGGACACGTACGACAACACCGCCGGACCGAGCACTCTGCTCACGGGCAGCAGCGCGCGGACCGAAGCCGCGTCCACGACCGCCTCCGCCGGGAGTCCCAGCAGTGCGTCGCGAACGATCGCCATGGTGCTGTCGCCGGGCGCAGTCACGATCGCCGATCCGCACAGGGCCACTGCGCCGACCCAGCCGGCCGGGCACATCCCGGATTCCGGGGAGACGACCACGGCGACCCCGCCCGGCGGCGGAAACAGGACCGGTACTCCGGCGAGTCCTTCCCACAAGCGGCGGGCTCTGGCCGGGACAGGATCGATCGACATGGCCTCGATCCTGTCAGAGGGGAAGAGGTCACTGGATGGCACGGCGAGCACCTGGCACGTCTCCCGCAAGTGTGGCCGGCCTCGCAGCATGATTGGCTGACCTCGGGCAGTGCAACAACACACCGGAGGGCGTGCAGGCATGAGCAACGGCTACACCTACGAGTACAAGGTCGTCAGTTTCCGGGAGTCGCTGATCGGTGACGCGCTGGACAGCGACAAGCTGGAGAAGGTTCTCAACAAGCATGCCGAGGACGGCTGGGGCCTCAAGGCGATCACCTCCGCCGACGTCAAGGGACGTATCGGCCCCGGCGCGGTCGAAGGCCTGCTCCTCACCTTCGAACGGCCCCGCGCATAGCGTCGGCCGTACCACTGGTTCCAGCGTCGGGGGGGGGGGGGCCCGCGGCGCCGCCCGCGGGGGCGCAG